>CALWPI010000060.1 GCA_944383385.1 uncultured Clostridia bacterium | reverse complement strand
ACATAAGACTCTAACCATTCTGCTGGTGCGGTATCCCATACGACTGCGGCAGCGCCATTTGCTTGCTGAATTGCTTCGACAACGACATTGACATTAAAGGTCTTGTTTGCGTCATCATTTGTGAGTGACGTTGGTACAGTAATGCTTGTGATAAAGTCATGTGAAGTGCCTGCACTGAATATTCCGTTGTAATAGTAATAGTCGTCATCGCCTTTTGTCCATTCTTCGACCGTTGTGACATCAACAGTTGATGATGCACCGTCCGTATTTGTGATAGTGACCTTTGCGCGGACTACGCTATCACTTGTGCTAGCTGGTTGACTGACACCTATTGGTTGGTCATATACTGTGCCAGGTAGTGCGTTGCCAGGGAAAGTGAGAGATGTTGCAGTGCTACCACCTTGTGTGATATTGATATTGACCGGGTCACCCAGCGTGATATCACCGCTCGCATTTGCATTTGAAGCAAAGTAGGCAAGTGTTGCACCTACTACAATAGCAATGGCAAGCAGAACAGTGAGTATTGATATTGCAATGACGTTATTTTTTTGATTGGTTGGTCTTTTGTATTTTGCATTTTGCTGTGCCATATTTTCTCCTTATCAAAATCAATTTTCTAATAATAGAGTGTGTATATATGGCAAAAATATTCTTGTATGTTTGATTTTTATCAAAAAATATAACAATTTATCTCACATATTATGCTAAATTTCTCTTGCAATTTCATATTCTTTATTATATAATAATATTGCAAAATAAGATTGGCTAATTCAAGGCCTTTTTTTATTGGAAAAATAAAAGGTAACACTTTTAGTAATTGGAGGAAAAAATGAGAGATCAAATCATATTGGCATGTACAGAGTGTAAGAATAGAAATTATCACACCAACAAAAACAAGAAAAATGACCCAGACAGATTAGAGTTCAAGAAATATTGCAAACATTGCAAGAAAACAACTGTTCACAAAGAGACAAAGTAATCTATTGGGATAGAAAAATATTTTTATAAGGAAATTGTTTTTATGGCAAAAAATAAAGAAAATGCTACACAACAAAGCGTAGACACAAAGGCAGTCAAAAAGGTCGACAAAAAGAACGACAAAAAATCAAACAAAAAGGCTGACAAAAAGACACGTACAGGTGTAGTACAAAAGACAAAAGAAGTCACAGGCGAACTCAAAAAAGTCACTTGGCCAACGTTTGGCAAAGTCGTCAAGACAACGGGTGTTGTCATCTCTGTTGTTTTGATATTTGCACTTGTGTTGTTGGGACTAGACAGACTACTAAGTTTGGTATACGACTTGCTTGTAAGGGCTGTGGCATAGGAGGACGTTTATGCAAGAACTGAGCAAAGAAGAGTTGAATGTACGTCGTCCCGTTGACAAAGAGCCAAAATGGTATGTTTTGCATACCCGTCCAGGATATGAAAACGTTGCAAAAGAAAATCTAATCACTGCGATTGAGAAATATAATTTGCAAGACCGTGTCTTTGATATTGTCATTCCAATGGAAGACGTCGTCGAAGAAAAGAAAAATGGCAAGAGAGAAGTCGTACAAAAGAAAAGAACACCAGACTATATCTATGTCAAGATGAAATATGGTGACGATATTTGGCACCAAGTCGTGCGTACCGTTGGTATCACAGGATTTGCAGGACCAAAAGGACATCCACTAGATATGCCAGCAGACGAAATCCTTCGTTTGCGTCTAGAAAAACCAGCAATCACTGAGACCAATTTGGTTGCAGGAGACATTGTGGAGATATTAGAAGGAGCGCTCAATGGCTTCTCTGGTACAATCACTGACGTTGACACTGTCAATGCCAAAGTCAAAGTAACAGTCGAGATGTTTGGTAGAGAGACCCCAGTCGAACTCCAACTCGACCAAGTTCGCAAAATAAACAACTAATTGTTGATATTATATTTATTTTGTGTTACAATTCTCGTGGTGTGAGTGCACACTACAATTATTTTGGTGAAAGTAAGATACATTCTTATTTCATATATCGTGGGAGAAGTGTAAATTTGTTATGCACTTTGTTACAACCACAGTTGTCAAAAGTTTGACAAGGAGGAAATATGGCTACAAATAAAAAGGTAACTAATGTTGTAAAATTGCAATTGCCAGCAGGTAAGGCAACAACAGGTATTCCTGTCGGACCAGCACTTGGTTCAACTGGTATCAACATTGCATCATTTGTCAAAGAGTTCAATGACAAAACAGCAAAAGATGCAGGAATGATATTCCCAGTCATTGTCACTGTTTATGCAGACCGTAGTTTTACATTTGTTACAAAGACACCACCAGCAGCTGTTCTAATCAAGAAAGCTTGCAATATTGAGAGTGGTAGCGAAAATTCTATCAAACACAAAGTTGCCACAATCACAGAGGCACAAGTAGAAGAAATCGCAAAAATCAAGATGCCTGACCTAAATGCTGCATCACTAGAAGCTGCAAAGTCAATGGTCAAAGGCACTTGTCGTAGTATGGGTGTTACCGTTATAGAATAAGTGGGAGAGTAAAAAATCTATTAGTTTATTCGCAAATACCACAAAGGAGAATAAAAAATGAAAAAAGGAAAGAGATATACAGAGAGTGCAAAACTCGTAGACCGTAGTGTTGCATATCCTGTAAATGATGCTATTGATTTGGTTCTAAAAACAGCAAACGCAAAGTTTGACGAAACAGTCGAATTGCACACAAGACTTGGTGTTGACTCACGTCAAGCAGACCAACAAGTCCGTGGTGTCGTCGTATTGCCAAATGGAACAGGTAAATCAGTCAAAGTGCTAGTTATTGCACGTGGCGACAATGCAACAGTTGCTGAAAAAGCAGGTGCAGATTTTGTCGGCGCAGAAGAAATGATTTCAAAGATTCAAGGTGGTTGGTTAGGATTTGACGTCTGTATCACAACACCTGACATGATGCCAGTTATTGGTCGTATTGCAAAGATACTTGGACCAAAAGGACTTATGCCAAATCCAAAGAGTGGCACAGTCACAACTGATGTGGCAAAAGCAATTGCTGATGTCAAAGCAGGTAAAGTCGAATATCGTTTGGACAAAACAAACAACATTCACGTCATGATTGGTAAAAAATCATTTGGCACTGCAAAATTGATTGAAAACTTCAATACCATTATGGGCGCTATTGTCAAAGCAAAACCAGCAGCAGCAAAAGGTACTTATATCAAATCTGTTACTGTTTCTAGCACAATGGGACCTGGTATCAAAGTTGATTACAAAGGCTAATAAAAGAAAATACACCAAAGGGTGTATTTTTTTGTTGCACAAAAA
>CALWPI010000059.1 GCA_944383385.1 uncultured Clostridia bacterium | reverse complement strand
ATATCTCCACCAAGTATGACGTATACAAATCCAAAGTTATCTCCACTTGGCTCGACTGTACCAAATTCGTTATATGTCACAGTAATAGTCCTACTGTAGAAATATCTCAAAACTGGCATATTGTCATTTGCGCCGTCCATTAGTGACCAAACATTTGTAAAGTCAAAGTCATAGTTGTTTACAAATATGTTATTTTCGTTATCAGTAATCACGAAACTATCATTTGCAATATTTGCTGTGACTGCGCCCGTGCTATTACTAATAATACGAATTTGTATATTTGTTTCGCTTGTTTGGTCTACATATTGACTATAACTATATACATTATTGAATTTACCTGCACTCTCTCCCAACATATAGTTATGAGATGCAACTTGATTGATTTCAATTATGCCATAAACAGTTCCACGATTGTATCCATTGGATACTGCAATAGCATTCGTACTATTACCCACAAGTGCACCAATATTTGAAGTACCCATTACACTGCCAGTGTTGTACACGCTTTGAATTGTGCTTGCACTAGTACCAACAACGCCTACATTGCTTCCACTTATCAAGTCAATATTATTACCAACATTAATAATCTTTGCGTTATTTGATTTAATTGTTCCTATGATACCTACAGTATTTCTACCAATAATTGTTCCACGTGTATATGTATCGCTAGTTGTTGTAACGCCATGTATAAATGCATCTTGGCTAACACTACCAATGATACCTACATTTTGTGTGCCAGCAATCATACTTACTGAAACTGTAACATTGCATATCTCTGCACCCGTACCGACCACTCCAAATAGGCCTGTGTTTGAAATATTGTCGTGTACATAATCGAGATATACATTGCTGATTGTATGATATCCACCGTCAAATTTTGCTACAAATGGATATTGTTCTGTACCAATAGGTATCATCTCATATTCACTCATATCAATGTCGCTTGTTAGATGAATTACAAGATTTGCGTTGTTATAAATTGCATTACCTTGTGCAATCAATTTTGCAAGAGAGTATAGTTGTATAGCATTTGAAATATTGAGAACATTGTCACTAACAGTTGGTGTGACTGTTGTCTCGCTAGAACTTACGTTCTTTGGAGATAATCTTGGCATACCAATTGTTTCATCCATTGTCCAAATTTGTGCAAAGTTGAGCATTGGATAACTAGATTCAACATTTGCAATGCCTGTACCAACTGCAACAGTAGTATCAACTGCATTTGCAGAATTATTGACTACGCCATTATATTGAGAATTGTTCTTAATATAATATGTGTCAAGTATTTGTGCATAGTCTTGATTTTTACCAACAACAGCATGTGTTGCATTAATGTTTGAAGTATAACCTGATATGCAATTTTTTATAATACCATAGTTTTCTACTGCTATACCTAATGTTGTCATATAATTATAGGCATCTTCACCTTTTATAAGTTCTGCATATACATAACAATTTTGAATAAGTCCTTTGTTTTTCCAAACGAATGCACTAACTACTACATCTTGCTTATCATTATATGTTAATATAACATCATCATCTATTCCCACTTGATAAATAGATGTTCCTCTATCTGTAATTACTGCAAATAATGAACGCGTTCTAGGATTTTGTGAAGATATATTCAAATGACCACTACTTATTTGTATATTACTAATAGTGGAACTATATAAGTTGTATGCAAACAACGCTCCATCATTTGTTGTTAAGTTCATATTGACAAAGTGCAATCCTTCAATAACTGCGCCACTTGATACTTTAATAAATACTGACACGTCATCAATACCATACATATTGTATAGTGTTGCGTAATTTGCATTGGTATTGTATCCACTACCAATAATTTTGCCTTGGAAATAATTATCGGCTCCAATCGAACGAACAAATCTTGAACTCAAATCAATTACAATTCCGTCTCCACCAATTGCGTCTGCACGTATCATAAACACGCTTGTGTTGTATGATTGGTCAGTTGCATTTATCATATCAATCATCTTACCATATCCTGCGGCAGATGCGACAATATATGGATTTTCATCCGTTCCAGCACCAGACAATGTGACATTTTGGATAACTTCCAAATCATCCCAATATAGTCTTTGTGCTTGTAATTGCAATGTGCTTTCACCTGTCACATTTGGACTGGTGTACTTATTTGTATCAAGTGTTCCAGTCTTTGCATTATTCCACAAGTATGTGCCATGTGTAGAGTCAAATTGATATCTTGTCAAAACATTGTAATTGACAACTACTTGGTCAAGATATTCTGCAAAGAATTCGTTGTCTTCATTTAAGGTAACTGTTCTGCCACCACTTGTAATACTTGTTATCTCCAATCCTTCCACAACATCAACAGTCACTTTATATTGTTTCTTAATAAAGTACACTGTGTATGTGCCAGAAGTCGTTTGAGATAATGTAAATGTCAACAAATGTTGATTTTCGCCTTGTTGAGAAATTGTGTAAATGCTGTTTGAAGATATGACAACATCTCCAAGCATTACTTTGTCAAACTGATAACCTGTATATGCTTCTATACTAATATTGATAGTACTACCATTCATATACATATTTGGTTCTCTGTCTGGTTGTCTTGTGATACTTGCTGTACCAACAGTAGATATATCTACCCCACTTGGTCCTGAAACTTGCACGTCAACTGGATATTGTTTGTCAAACACTGCTGTATATTTTGTAGCAGTAACGCCTGTCATTAAGAATCTAATTGTTCCATTGCCGTTTTCGTCTCTACCAATTGTGTATGTGCTATTGCTTGATTCTAGTCTCACACCATTGACCAGCCAATATCCAAATACACTGTCTGTGCCATTGTCAATTGCTGTCAATGTAATCTCTGTACCATAGTCATAGTAACCTGGTGAGTTTGGTAGTCCGTCCATATCTGGTCCAGCAGTAATATCTATTGAACCATAAGATTCGTCTGGCGATACTTCTGTTGAGAATGTATATTCTGCCAGTTTGAATGTGACCTCTATTGTGTGTTCGTCATCTACTTTGCCAAGGTCGAGAGTATTACCAACAGTTTGTGCTACTCCGTCCAATAAGATTTCGTAAACCACCCAGTTGGTATCTGGTATGAATGTCACAACATAGTTCGTATCTGCCATATGTGGTGCTTTGAGCACAAGTGTGCCGTCAGCACGTTGCACAGTATTTGCCACACTACCATTGTTATTGATAATAACTTCGATTTCGTGGTCATTGTTTGCATTTTGTAGCATTGGTGCGCCATAATTTTCATTTTCAGCACCATAGTACCAAATGTCTTCAAAGTCCCAACCATCTTCTGCTGAAACAAGTTTTACATCTTCGTATGGATGTCCACCATCGCCCGTTCCATATACTGTGGAGTTGTCGATAATTTGACCATTACTCTTATCTGAATAATAGTAAACCATATTAGCATCACGATTGATGGATTGTGAATAGGTGTACTCAACTACTTTATTCGTTACACCAAAGTTACCAATCAATGAACCAGTACATAATTTACCAACCTGAATAACTTCAAATATCGCGTTGGCATATGAATTAGTCATTGAACTATTTCCTCTAAATACTCCTGTTACACCACCAATATATGTATGTTCATAAGGATTTATATTAGTTGAAGAAATAATATTTCCTTCATCATCCAACACTTCTTCAACTTTTGTAGGATCACCAAATGTAAACACATTGAAGATTGCATCGGAATAAACTTGGTCAATCTGCCCTTCATATTGATTTGCAATTGCTCCACCCATATAAACTATAGGAGCCGATACAAAGCTATTGTCTGTCACAAATTTAGTTTGGAAATCTCTATAAGTAATAACACCATCAAAGCTTGATTTAGTCAAAGTATTATTGTTTATACCAATTATGCCACCCACATAAATAGATACATCTAAAACAATTTTTTGTATAACAACATTCCCTTCGACTATCACTTTGTATGCTGTACCATAATTGTAACCAACAGCAATACCTGCATAATGTACATTGTTGCTATCTACAACCAAACCAGAATCTTTAATAACAAGTTGTTTGACTGTACCATTGTTTGTTCCAATAAATGCGTTATTGATTAGTGTTAGTCCACTAATTGTATATCCGCGACCATTGAATGTGACTCCTGCTGGAATATCAAATGCGTTCCAAATTTTGCCACTCATATCAATGTCGTTTGTGATTGCGATTTCGCCACTAGTTGGCATATGTGTTGCGATGTAAGCAAGTTGTTCTGGTGTGCTAATCTCGTAAATACCATTGGTTGCTGAAACTTGTGTTGTGCTTGACCAAACGTCTGTGACGTCTAGTTTTGCAAGCACTGGGAATGAACCTCTTGTCACTACCCAAGGAGCGCCAAATTTCAAATTCATCTTTGTCTTGTCTTTTAGGTCATTGTCACTCAATGCAGTACCAACTGCACTGCCACTTGATGTGATGCTATTTCTGTAATATGCGTTATTTGCTGTTAGGCCAGCATAACCCATAATACCACCTGTATACACAACGGCAGCAGATGAATCAACTGTGACACTGCCAAGGTTGAGTGCTCCGTCAATATCGCCAGAAGCACTACCAATGAGTCCTGAATAGACTGTGTGTGAATTTGTAAAGACTGATGCTGTGCTATATACATCATAGATGTTTACAACACTTTCTTGCACAAGTCCTACAATTGCTCCGTTATAAGCTGTGCTTTGTCCTGCAAGCAATGATATATTGCCACCACGCGTTGCAGATTGTGAAATTGCGACTCTATTTAGTCCCATACCAACAAGTCCACCAACTACAACTATGTCGTCAATTGTATTTGCAGATAATGTTACATCTATTGAACCATCAAATGTACTTGCATATATTCCAAGACGTCCAGCTGACAATCCAACTAGTCCACCCACTATCCAACAATTTGCTTCGTCATTGCCAACAGTCATATTCATATCGACTATGACTTCGTTGACATAGGTCTCGCCATAAGCGTATCCAATTAGTCCTGCTGTAATACTATAACTGGTTGTAACCGTTGAGATAATATAATCATAGACTGGAACAATATTGCCATCAGGGTCTTCGGTCGTCTCGCCAGTATCAATTTCAGTTATAATATCTGTACTGACTTGATATGGTAGACTGGTTGTATTATCTACAACAGTGCCTAAAATTGTTAAGTTTTCAACAGAAGCACCTGTCTTTGTTGAACTAATAAATGCTCTAATATAATTTTGTGCACTATCATCTGCCAAATCATCTATCACAACTGTGTCATAACCCATAATAGATACGTTAGAAATCGTATATCCTTGTCCGTTAATATGACCTGCAAAGTTTCTAATTGGCATATGATATGCACCAGTCATATTGATGTTGCCTGATAATTTGAAATATGTTCCTTCGTAATCTGTACCTGTTGCTGTCTTGTATGCAAGATATCCTATTTGACTTGCACTTGAAATGACATATGGGTCATTTTCTGTACCACTGCCACTAGCAAATGCACTTGCACGCATATTACTATTTGCCCAAGTAATTGCGTTAAATATGACTTCAACTGGTGTAAGTTCTTGTCCACTAGGAACAGCAGATAATGTAAATGATGTATTGTTAGAGAGCAATGTGCCACCCACATAGACTCCTGCAAATGTATTGTAATCGTCTGGTGTGACTACTACTGTATAGTCTATGTTGCTTATTGCATACTCACCCGTTTGATATGTGATTGTTTGACCTGCATTAGTCAAGCTGACACTACCAAGACCGGTTATAATCAATTCTCTACCTGTTGCCTTGTATTGAATTGTGTATGTTTTGTTTGATTTGACGGAAACGGTATAAGTATTTGAGCTATTTAATTTGCTTGTCCCGTCATAGAAACCGTCAATTGAGTAATTACCAATAGTTGCATTTGTAGTAATTGTAATACTTGTATTGTATTCTACTGTGATAGTTGCACTATTTGTGCCACTTGCACCTGCACCACCTGTTATAGTAATTGTATTGCCAATACCATTTGGCATTGTCTTGACTGTGACAGTCATTAGTTGTGTGAATCTAGCAATGTATTCACCTGCTGTACTTGCACCAACTGTAATTGTAAATGTCTTTGTATTGCTGTCTTTATATAAAGCAGAGTTGAAATATGTTCCTTTGAATACATAGCCACTTGCAACTGAAATATTTACTGTGAGCACTACTCCTGCACGATATCCACCACGTATTGCACTCTCGCTCGCACTTACTGTAATCTTGTTGCCTGCGTTTGTATTGCCTATTGTTTCAACTGTGAATGTGTAATGATACAAATCTTCATATTTTGCTGTATATGTTGCACTTGTCGTTGCATTTAGTGTATATGTCGTGCTTGTTGACACTCTCGCATCGTCACTATTGTACCAACCGATAAATTGCACATTGTTATCACTATTTGTAACTGTCATTGTGACAGAATAGTTATAGTCGACAGTGACTGCAATTACCCTGCCTTCACTGTTTGTTGTGCTTTGTTTTAGTGGGTCGCTCGATGTGATTGAGCCAGTGTTTGTGCCACCATTAAGCATTTCATACGCTATTGTTATGCGTTGAATAAAGTATGCAACATAATGTCCTTGTGTTGTGCTATTTAGTGTAAAGTTGACATTATATGAATTGTATCCTGTTGTTGAGCCTTGAATCTCATAAGGCGCGTTGTTTGTCAAGAAATCGCTTATTGCATCTTTCTTAATACCAAGGTTTCGGTAACCTGTGCCAATCAAAACAGTGATTGTGATTGTTACTTCGTCTTTGTATCCATATTTTGTTGTTCCCAATTCTTCATCGGTAAACGTCTTGACAGGAGAAATGATATCTGCCCCTAATGTTGCAACATAAGTTATCCTATTTGCACTGTTTATTGCACCTTCTGTATCGGTTGCAAATGATACATAATATAGACTTGAATAATGTGCTACAAAGGATGTATCTCCAACCAACTCGCCACCACCAAAACTAATTGTCTTTGCGTTGTACGAGATTGAGCCAACTATCCAATTATCCCAAGAATAATCTTCTGCTACATCCGTTGATACCAAACTAATTGTAGTAAAGTATCCCCTAGTATATGTGTAACTCGTAGGAGAAGAACTATTTGGAGTAAGAGTGAACGAAATCAAATCCGCAGTGATTGTAATTGTATTACCATATCCAATATTGAATTGATATGTTGTGTTATTGCCTTCTGTTGTAGGACCTGTGAGTCCAGAGAACACTGCTTTGTTTTCGCCTAAATATGTTTCAATTGTGTCAGTATATGACAACTCAACATATTTGTTTGTAACAGTTTTGATATATCCAATATTCGAACCTAATACAAAACTGACTTGTTCTGTTTGATATTTTGTACCATTTATTGTCCAACCATCAAAATCATATCCTGTAATGGTATTTGCGTTATATCTAACTGACGTATCTTTGTCATAGAAATTGCTGCCGTCATAAGTGAGTGGTGTACTATCAATAGTCACTGCATTGTTTGGCGTAATTGCAATACCTTTTGTCACATATGTAGCCGTTGTAGAAATCGAACTCGTACTGTCAACAACCATATATGTTTGTATTGTTGCAATGTTTATTGAAGAATTTCCAGTAATTGTCCAACCTGCAATTGTATTTGATACTACATATGTAGTTGGTGTAGTTACTTGTGTTGTACCATTTTTATTCACAGTCAAAGACAATAATCTATGTGTTTGTTCTCCACTCTTATTGTATAGAATGGATACTGTAATATCATCTATTGTTGTTCCATAGTCTACTGTAAGCGTAAAGTCATCATTTAATACATATTCTTTACCACCTACTGTGACTACTAGACTGTCTGCAACTATTCCAGCCCAACTCTTTGTGTTATTGTTGTCTCTTGCAGTAATTGTTAACGTGAGTTGCATTTTGTAGCAAGCATAATATGTTGCGTTTGCTGTAATATTAGATACCGTATAACTTGCTGATGTTGATACAAAACTCGTTCCATTATATGATGTTTTCCAACCAACAAACTTGTAGTTGACACCATTCTTTGTATATGTAGTAGGTGCTTTTAGCGTTGTTGAACCCTTTTCGTCAAATGTACCACTACCTGTGATATTAGTTACTCCAAGTGATTGGAAGTTGCCGTCATCATCTGTTGGATGGTCTACATCAACAGAATCTGTGGCTATACTAAATTGTTTTATATAGATTGCATAGTATGTTGTAACAGCAGAAATTGCTGGTGTTGTATAACTGTTGGATGTTGATAGATAACTTGTGCTAGACAAGTCTGTCTTCCACCCTGCAAAACGATATCCACTAATAGATGGAGCCGTCAATGTGAGTTTTGTTCCCACATCAAATAGTCCATTATTATTCTGCCACCTGTTGATATCAACTCCGTCAATTGTAACTGCATTATTAGGATTGACTGTTGCAGAAATTATACCACCAAGTGTAGAGCCGTTTCTATTTAGGTCTCTTGTATCTGCGTTTATTTGTACATATTCAACATACATTGCGTGATATTGTATTGCTTCTGTTGTAGCATTTGCCTTGATTGTCAATGTGTCAAATGTACCATTAGAACTACTGCTACTAATACTTACAATGTTTCCACCCACAGTCAACGCCGTTGCATAACTAGTTCCTTGAGCAAAATGACTAAATCTATATGTCTTGCCACCTACTGTGATTAGGCGTTTTGCCATAAATGTCACGTTGCTATTGGTATCTACTGTAATAGAAGATTGCTGTGCTCCACCATTTCCTTGAATATATAGTGAACCATTTTGTGTGCCAATGAGCACTGTTGATGTGCTATTTTTGTTTCTCGCATCCAAATTGTCAGGAATTGTATATGTATGTGTCGTGACCCAATTTGCAGTAATAGTCAAGTTGGTATCAAAATATTTGGATGAAATAGGCACCTGAGTATCACTGGAACCTGTTGATATATAGCCCGATACACTTTGTGTCCAATTATTGAACCTGTAACCAGTATTTGCTGTTGCACGAATTGTAACTGTTGAGAAATATCCAACTGTTACATTGAATCCAGTAGTTGTTGTTGTAGATGTTGCTTCAGGATTTGTTTTTAGAGTATGACTAATGATACTGACTGTACCTGCATTGTTTATTGCACTTTTTAGCGTCAATACTTTTGTAGTCTCTGTATATGTGATTGATACATTACTTGATTGGTCGGTTAGAGTTGATGTTGGGGTTGCACCAGTCAAACTTGAAGGTGTCCAAGCATATGTCCAACCTGTTTTGTTATTAGCATTGAATGTAATAGTTGAGCCCCATTCATAATAATTGGTTGTACCAATTGTTCGACTTGGAGTACCTGACACTGTTGCTTGTGGACGGTCAATCCTTGAACTTGAAGGATTGGTTGTCGTTACATAATTTGATGTAGGTTGCGTTAGGGTCAAAAGTCTATTATATTTTGCAGTAATAGTTGCATTGCCAGTAGGTGATTGGAATATCACACTCTCTTCAAGTGAAGACGTTGGTGTGACACTCGTTGCAACTGTGCCTTTATAAATATAATTAGTATTATTGCTATCGTCTGTTAGTACCATTGTAATCTTGCCAAGAGCACCAACTTTTGTCTTGTTTGATGTCTTGTGATTACTGGTCACTGTCATTGTGATTTTGCCACCGTCAATACTTGCAACACCCGTTGATGTTGATGTCGTGACCTTAGCACCGTCTGTTGCACTACCCTTGTATAATTGTATGCCTGCACTGAATGTATATTCTTTTTCGGTATACACTACCACAAGTTTGACATTGGTTGTTGCACTGTCTAATGTGAGTGATGTTGTTGTGCCCGTTTTAAGAACTGCATTGGTGTCAGCATTGTAGAATGTAATGCTTGTCACTACATAATTTGTAGTTGGTGTGACTGTAACAGAAATTGAAGAACCGTAAGTGAATCTATTACCTTCTACGTAATTTGTTCCTCCAACTTTGACTGTTGCTGTACCAAATGCAGTACCTGCTGTCAAAGCCCCTTCGGTGTCATTATATCCTGTTGTCACATATTTTATTTGATATATATTGTTTAATGTAAATTTGCTTGTAAAGTTGGCAGTAACTGTTGCTCCACTTGCACTGACATCAAATATCCAGTTCATAGTAGCGACTGTGCCACCCACACTCAGTTTTGTGCTGTCTGATGTGGTAATTGCTGTTGGTGCATTGTAAAGTGTAGTATTTACACTAGATATTTTGTATGACATTACTGCCATTGCGCCGACAGAAATTTGTACATTATTATTTGTGCTTGTGAGCGAACTTCTTACAGTTGGAGTTGTTTGTCTGTCCAAATCCTTGTATTCAAGAACTTGAATAGTTGCTGGATTTGCATTTGGTGTTGCACTGTCTATCAAATATCTTGCGTTGAATGTGTATACTTTTTCTGCAACATTATATACAAATACGTGTTCAGCCTCACCATTTGTAGTTGTTATGTCATAGTTATAAGCATTGACAAGGTTGAAATACAACTCATAGTTATTGCCATTTTTCAAGAATTTTGCATAAACAGTCCTATTTGGCGTGCCATAGTTTGTCAAAGTAATAGTTTTTGTCTGACCAACAGAAATTGTTGTGTCATACAAATCAACTGTCATATTTGCAAAATCAAAGTTGTTTAGGTCGCTACTCTTTGGAGTATAGACGACTTTTATCCAATACCCTTCTGGAGATTTGTTTCCTTCAAATGTAAACCACTTGTTGCTTGCAAAGGTATTGACATTATTAATATCAATTGTTGTACCAACTACATATTGATTTGTTCTGTACATTGCAAATGTGCCATTTGCCTTGTAACTTACGTCTTTTGCATATGCAGATTCTAGTTCAAAGTTTTCCCTAGTTGTCAATTGGAACAATGGCCAATATGTAACAGAGAATGTAGAAGCAACACGAATAGTATTTGCAAAGTTTGCAGGATATGAGAATCCTGATGTCTTGATACCAACTTTGACTACTGCACCAGCGGATTGTACTTCGTTGATATTGGTATAAGTATTGATTTCATTGCCAGATGACGTCTCAATTACTGCAAATACATTTGCTTTGTATGTTGAGTCATCGTCTCCACGCAAGAATCTAACTGCTTCACCATATGAGATTGTGTAAGCATATTTTCTTGCAGAGTCAAATGTATTGCTACCCAATGTTGATTTGGACGAATCAAATGTCAATATCTTTTTGCCACCATATGTGATAGTGTTGATATATTTTGAGCCTGCAATCATAGAACTTGCAGTGTCAGTATTGAATGTGTATACATAACTACCACTGACAGTTGCTGCCCCACTCATCCAGTACTTGACTCCACCTGCTTTTTCGGTATAGTTTGTACCATTATAAGTAATCACTTCTTTGTAAGGGATAATCACTGGAATTTCTGCCATAGAATTGCTTCTTTCAAGCATAATCGTTAGTGTATTGACCTTGTAATTTACAGTCACTGCATGTGTCGTTTTGAGTGTAACATTTGCAGTTTTTTGACTGCTTGTAAATGTCACTTTTGATGAAGTTGCAGTGTCGCTTGAAGAGTAAATATTGTATTTTGCATTCAAATACGTTTCATTGTTTTGTCCATTTGTAGCATTTAGATATGCGCTCAAAGATAATGTCGTACCATATACGTAATATGTCTTGCTATTTACTGACAATGTTGTTTTGCCAGAATAATCACTATTGCTTGGTGCTGTTGTGCTTGTGATACCTTTTAGCGTCAAAGTATCTGCATAAGATGTACCATATTCACCAGCCAAAGTTTGATTTGCAGAAATTGTAAATGTAAAGTATTCATATACATTAATATAGAATTTTCTGCCAGCATTGATAATTGTTGCATAGTCAATAGAAAGTGTTCCAGTGCCAGATGCTGACTTTAATATTGCTCCATTTTCGTCTTTGAGTACAACCAAATATACTTTTGAACCACCTGCAAGTTTGTAATTGATATTTCCGTCACTACCAAATGGTATGGTCATAAGTGCAGAAGTATTTGATTTGTTGAGTGTTGCCGTCTTTGTCCCTACTGCTTCGTTTGCAGTGACAACTACACTTGCACCTGTTTCAACTGTTTCGCTATAAATAAACTCAACAGCATTACTTGCCATACTATAATTTAGTTCGTATGTTACCGTTCCGTCAGCAACATAAACCATAGGTACACCATTATATGTACCCGAAGAGTGTTTACTACGGACTTGTGTATAAGTTTTTGAAATATTTGTTGTATAATCTGCTTCTGTTCCTGTGGTAATGCCCGATGTGTCACCAACCATTGTGACCACAGTATTGCCACTAGATGCTGTAAATGTTGGATAATCAATAGATGTAAGAATTGCTTTTGGCAAATCTCCACCACTAACATAATTTGCCCCATTTACTTTTGCTTGTGAAGTAATTGTAATATTCGTGGAATCATTTATGAATGAATACAAGATGATATTATTTCTATCTGTAATGCTTGATTTGGAGAATGTCTTTGTAACACTGCTTGTAGATAGTGTACCTGAACCATCTCCCTTATATTTTGCTGAACTTGATGTCAATGTTACTGTGACATCATTTGCTGTCATACCAAGAGAATCTGGTAATAAACTGACTTTGATTGCTACATATGGAGTTAGAGTGTATGTTTCGTCACTTCGTACGTTTGTAGACTTACATGACACACTAGTATTTCCACCCGAAGTGGTCACAGTCTTTGTACCACTACCAACAGTAGCAGATACTGTTTTGTCTAAACCATTGTCGTGATATTCGTATAATGTTTTGTTATTGTATCCCGTGACATTTGTTCCTGCAATATGCACAGAACCAATAATGATATCTTTGACATCAATGAGCGAACTCTTGATGGCATTTGTTATTGTATTTGCGCCATTCCACCATACAACAACATATTTTGTAGCATTTGCAAATAGCGAACTATAAGTCGTGTTTATAGTAATTCTATGTGTTTCAAAAGTAACAGTTGCTCTCAGTCCTGACGTTGTCATTGCTAACTTGTATGCACTATTAGTTGATGTATCAAATGATGTAATTGTTGATAAATTGACTGAACCATATGTAAGACTCTTTATTGAACCATATGTCTCATTGTATTTGCTATTTTGTTTGACAGTAAAGTGTGGTATAGCAGTTACATTATAAGAATATGAGCGTCCTACAACATGTGGAGCAATAGTATATCCTGTTTCCGTGCTATTACTATATCCACTTTCACTACTATTGACCACTTTGTTTATAACAAAAATACCTGTTTTACATCCCAAAAATCCTGTAAGTACTGGATAACCATAGTCTGGTTGTTTGATAGTATTATTAAATGTGCCATTTGTGACACCCTGTCCCATATAGCACCATGTATTTTCCATATCAAGTTTTGCTGTATTCATCGCAAAACTCATATCTCTACCTTGTGCAGTTGTTGCTTTTGTAACAGTGTCACTTGATGCACCATTTATTACCATACAATTGGTGGTAGTGCCGTTGCCATTCTTAAACAATATACTACCATTACCTACTGCATAACAGTTATTGTAACTAACTGTCGATGTTCCCCCATTACCCATGAGAGCCTTTGTGCCACTAGTAGAAATAGAAACGTCATTGACATAACTATCCATAACTTTCACATTTCCAGAAGGCGTTTCTCCATACAAGCCACCAACAACACCACTACTAGATTTTAGTGTACCTTTTGCAACATATGAGTTTTCAATTACACCATTTCTTATGTCATTAATCATTCCGCCAACAGATGATGTTCCATATGCCGTAATAGTTGGGTTATAAACTCCAACCTCATTAATTCCACCAATATACTGACATACTAATGTTGCCAATCTAGAAGATACATTCTGATTACCTTGTTTAATATCAAAATTTTGTAATAAAGCACCTTTAAAACCAAAATTAGAACCTGTGGCAACAAACCAAGCCACATTTTTATTCATGATAATACGCACACCAGATATTGTATGACTATTACCATCAATAATAGCATCAACACCATATCCAGCTACTGCTTGATATCTATTTTGCGCCCCAAGTGGATATGTCAAATACTTACTTAAATCAAGGTCTGCCGTTATGTTAACAAAGATACCACTATAATTATTTCCATTGACTACCCCATACGCAAATTTTGCATAATCTGTGGTATTTGCAATTGTAATTGTGTTATTTGTAATAGTTGGACCTATTGATACTGTTCTATCCCATGTGAGTTGCTCAAACTTTACAGAAATAGTCACTACAAAACCATAGGTATGCTTGTATGATACCACTGTTGAATCTGTTGTTGCTTTTTGATTTGTTATAACATTAGTTCCGTCAACATTGACTGTAACATATGCATAATATTGTTTGACACCATTGTATGCATTGAGTACAACACTCAAACTAGATGTTGAGCCACCAGATGCAGTCTTGCTAAGAGCTGCTTTTTGTGAACTAACTGTTGTTTGTGCACTACCCGAAGGAGTATATGTTAGTCCATATGTATTAAGATTAGATGCACTTGTGCTATACCCTTCTTCTGCCACAGTTGTTTTAAGTGTAAATGGAGCAAGTCCATATCTAAATAATAATGTAGCACCATAAGATTTGAATCCTGTACCAAGCGTATATGGTAGTGTGACACAAGTGGTCTTTCCATTAGAGGTTGTTACTAATGCCGCACCCAACCCGTCACTGTTAACATCTGGTCCTAATGTAACTGAAACATTATATCCATTAGAATATTTTACACTATTGATTTTGACTGTTGCACCAATATTAAAATACATATACAAAGTTGGTTTACTTGCACTAAGTTCTCCAGAGTATGACGATGTTGAGAATGTAGCAGAACCACCGACATTAGAAAGTCCCAAAGAATTTTCTACACTATAAGAGATTGTTCTTAACGTTTCTGAATAGAATCCGTATGTTTTCTTTGCTGTCCCTGCTGCTGGATTTTCATCAAACACGCTTTTGTTTGCTGTTGTAGTAGATATTGTTATTGTTGCTTGTTGAGTTGCGGATATACTAGCATCCTCCCAACCAACTTTTCCAGTTCCTGCTCCAGTTGTATTAGCTGAATCACGGTAAATTCCAAAAACAGCATAATTGTACGTATTGTTTATCTTTGCCAAGTTTGGCGCAACATTGCTTGTTGATGAAGTGGATACGTACATAGTAATTGTATCACCATATTGCAGTGACGCAACTTTGGTTATATTTGAATAACTATTTGGTGATAGTGTTGTATAAGTACCATTATTTTTGGAGTATCTAAAATATAGAAATGAATGGTTGTTCATACTATTATGCTGCAAATTTATGTAATAGTACTGCGTGTAAAATGTCCCTTTATATGTCCTTGCACGGGTAACATTATCAGAGGACAAAACTGTTGTTGTAGCCTGCACATTGCCTGTACTTGTACCACCCGAACTTGTCGTATAGGAATATGTACAATATGACCTATTTGCATCAGCCAATGTGACTACAAACTTTGCTTTTGTACCAGACACACAATATAGATATTTTGTTTGAGAAGATTGGTTTGCCGTCACAGTTTGTGTAACAGTTCCATTCGTTAGTGTCAATGATACACTATTTGTTGTCACTCCTGAACTATTGGCATATTGTAACGTTTGTGTGTACATTGCTTCTTGTTTGACATAGAAGTAATTTGTATATGTCATATGGCCTGTTTCATATAGGCCTTTATTCAAATAGGCTTCGTGATAAGCTCCATTGAATGAACCAAATGACCAAGCTGTAGTAAGTGCATTTACAGAAGTTGAAGAATATAGACCTAAATATCTACCTTTGCTGTAATATGTGGTCGAAATAGGTTGGCTTGTCATACTGCTGTTTGTATAAGTCAAGGTATAATTGTTATCCCACAACATCATTGTTTCTGCACTGCCATTTGTTGCACTAATAGTTTTTAGAACGGTAGAACCATTAATGTCTTTTATGGTCAATGTCAACGTTCCACCAAA
>CALWPI010000058.1 GCA_944383385.1 uncultured Clostridia bacterium | reverse complement strand
GGATATTATGAAATAGAAACCCCTATTGCAATGAATAGAAAATTGTGGGAAATATCTGGACACTGGGACCATTATAAACAAAACATGTATACATTCAAGGTTGAAGACGAAGATTTTGCAATCAAACCAATGAACTGTCCTGGTTGTATGTTGTATTATAAAGAAAATTTGCATTCCTATAAAGAATTGCCACTTCGTGTTGCTGAACTAGGTAAAGTTCATCGTCACGAAGCAAGTGGCACACTTCATGGTCTATTTAGAGTAAGATATTTTACACAAGATGATGCACATATCTTTATGATGCCAAGTCAAGTGGCAAATGAAGTGAAAAATATTCTTGATTTAGTTGACAAAATGTATGGTGTATTCAATCTAACATATCATTTGGAACTAAGTACAATGCCAGAAAATCATATTGGTGATTTGGCTGATTGGAAGATTGCCGAAGATGGACTCAAAGAAGCACTAAAACTAGTTGGCAAAGATTATGTAATAAATGAAGGTGATGGTGCATTCTATGGACCAAAAATTGATATTCATATCAAAGATGCAATAGGTAGGACATGGCAATGTGGAACAATACAATATGATATGCAATTACCAAAACGTTTCCATTGTGAATACATTGACCAAGACGGCGAAAGACGTGAGCCTATTATGTTGCACAGAGTGGTATATGGTTCAATAGATAGATTCCTTGGAATAATTACTGAAAACTATGCAGGAGCGTTCCCAATTTGGATTGCACCTGTTCAAGTCAAAGTACTAAATATTGCAGATTCTAATGCTGATTATGCAAGAAAAGTATATGAAAAATTGTTAGAAAATGGCATTCGTGCAGAGTTTGATGATAGAAATGAAAAAATCGGCAAAAAGATAAGAGAAGCTCAACTGCAAAAAATACCTTATATGATAGTTGTTGGGGACAAGGAAAAAGAAGAAAAATTGATTGCTGTAAGGTCAAGAAGTAAGGGCGATTTAGGTACTCAAAAATTGACTGATTTTATCAAACAATTAAAAGTCGAAATTGAAACAAAGAAAAACGACTAAAACACTTAAAAATTACAATTTTTGTGTGTTTTATAGTTGACAACATTATGTATGTTGTGTATAATCATCATGTCAAAGTAAAAGTAGAGGTAATCACTTCTCACCATCAAGGTATCGTCCGTGATTGGTCAAAACAAGAATTTATTATAAAGTTGATTGTTTTGAGAGGTGAGTATTGTTTACTCACTTCTCTTTTATTTTGAAATAATATTTGGAGGTAAATTACTATTAAAGAATTATTAGTAAACGAGCAAATTTTCGCTAAAGAAGTTAGATTGATTGGCGAAGACGGAACACCTTATGGCATTGTTTCATTGAGTGAAGCAAATAGAATTGCTGATGAAAAGGAATTGGATTTGGTGCTGATTTCTCCAAACGCAAATCCTCCTGTTTGCAAAGTCATGAACTATGGCAAGTATCGTTTTGATACTCTAAAAAGGGAAAAGGAAGCAAAGAAAAAACAAAAAGTTGCCGAAGTGAAAGGTATGCAATTATCAATGAATATTGCTGACTACGACCTTGGAATCAAGGCAAAAAACGTTAGAAAAAATATTCTTGCTGGTGACAAAGTCAAAGTCACCCTCAAAATGCACGGTCGTCAACTTGCTAATCCACAAATGGGATTGCCTATTATGGAAAAGTTTAGCGAACTTGTTGCCGATGTTGCTGATGTAACATCAAAACCAGAAATCAATGGTAGACAAATAATTATGGTATTATCACCAAAAAAATAATCAAATAACAAGGAGAGTATAATTATGCCAAAAATGAAATCAAAAAGTGGTGCAAAGAAAAGATTTAAGGTTAGAAAATCTGGTAGCATCAAGAGAAACAAACAAGGCCATAGACACATATTGGCTAAAAAATCACCAAAAAGAAAAATGCATTTAAGAAAGGGTACTAGCGTATCAAAAGCAGACCAAAAGACTGTTGCTAGTATGATTCAAGGCTAATAGGAGGGACTTATGAGAATTAAAAGAGCTGTTAACGCTGTTAAAAAGCGTAGAAAAATTTTGAGAAACGCAAAAGGATATTGGGGCGCACGTAGCAAACAATATAGAGTTGCTCGTCAAGCTGTCATGAAAGCAGGTCAATATGCTTATGTCGGTCGTAGACTCAAGAAAAGAGATTTTAGACAACTATGGATTGCTAGAATAAATGCTGGTTGCCGTATCAATGATATTAGTTACAGCCAATTTATGCATGGTCTAAAATTAGCTAATATTGATTTGAATAGAAAAGTTCTTGCTGATATAGCACTAAATGATGCTACAACTTTTGCAAACCTTTGCAATCAAGCAAAAACTGCAATTAAAAATGCATAGTTTTATTAAGTCCTAGTTATAATTATTAGGACTTTTATTTTTATGTGGAGGCAGACGCAATGGTTATTACATCACCAGAAAATAAACTAATAAAAAAGATAATAAAATGTACAGACAAAAAATATATTAAGCAATTTGGCCTTGT
>CALWPI010000057.1 GCA_944383385.1 uncultured Clostridia bacterium | reverse complement strand
TCTTTTCTTTGAAAAATACTTCCTTCACCATTTGCTCTACGAGTGCGTTTTTGAACTTTCTTTCTAGTCATTTTGCATCTCGCTTTTGTTATTATTAATCGTTAGCCAAGTAACAAAATTGAGCACACTTACAACCTGTCTTTTGCCGACTTTTGTTGTTGGAAAATTTTTACTTCTCATAAGAGTTCTTACATTATCTCTGCCAAGTCCAGTAATTTTGATTAAGTCCTCACAGTCTAAAAAATCTTTACCATATTTCAAAGAAATTCTATTCACTTCATTTTGTATTAAGTCATTTATGTTAATGTTTGTATTGTTCATTTGTCCCACAATAATATACTTTTTTATAATAATCATATTTATATATTTTGTCAAGAAAAGCAAACTACAAAGCAGTGCCAACAAAAAAGAGAACATAATGTTCTCTTTTATTTTAATTTTAAGTATACGAAAATGTAAATGACAATGCACTCACGTCAGTTAAAAATTCTTGTGATAATGTGAGTTTGTATCTAAGAGCAGAATCGTCTTCTACTAATGTGACACCATTTTCAACATCAGGAATATTAACCCACACTACTGACTCTTTTGTTTCACCCGTTGTTGTCGTTGCTGTTATTGTAATACATCTAGCATCATCATGGAAGATTGTATCTAGGTTAGTATAATCTGTTAAAGTGATAGTAACATCCAAAACGACATCTCCTACAAAATAATAATTACTAATTGCAGTTGTAACAGGTGTTATTCTATAAAACTCTATAACACTATATTTTGTATCGCCATAAACAAATTCATCATATTCTAATGATTGAAGCTTGCCATCTTCGACCATTCTATCAACAAGATTTTTGATATTCAAACTTAATGTAAATGGATCTCCATATTCTTTTAATGGTAACAAATCAATAGTTACCACTCCATTATCCATAGTTGCGGTTACCGTTGTATAGTTGATTTCATAAATAGCATTATCATAATAGTCTTTGTATGTTTCATAATTTGTATAAGCAATTTTTATATAGTTGTTGGATTCTTGTGCAATAGTTAATGGCAAGTTTTCCATATCATTGAGTGTTGCAGTAAATAATCCGCAATTGGAAGTGCTAATAGATGAATAGGAACTGTCCTGTACCGAAATTATGAAATTAACATTTTCACTATTACTAAAACTATTTTCATCAATATTTAATGTGACTTGTTCATCACTAAAACTATAAATATTGAGTGTATACTCGATACCATTATCAGTTATATTTGATTGCCAAATATTATCTGCACCTTGTAAATAAAATGGATTTGACCAAGCATGCTCAAAAACATTTTCCCCATTCGCGCTAATTGTGAATTTTAGTTCATCACCATACTTTAATGTATCAGTTCTAGGATTCTTGATCCCAACTTCAACACCATTCATTCTAATTGCTCGATTTGCCGCAACACCTAAAATGTTGGCAAAAGTTTCATTAAAAGTTAGTGTATAATTATTGATGATGTAACTAGTATCTTCTAAATAAGAGTCATCATAATTTATTAACACCGTTCTTTGCATAACAACTACTTGTGCTGTAACTGTCACATCGATTTTACTAAAATCTTTTGCATACAATGTATTACTAGCATATCTATAACCTTCATCATTCAAAGTAATAGGTGTGCCATTGATATGCGCAATAGGTGCTGACTCAAACTCATATCCTTGATCCGGAGTCACAACAATCTTGAACTCCTGGTTCTTTGAAAGATATTCGCCTTTATCGTCACTTGCACTTCCAACCGCTTCTAAAGTAACCGTTACGTGTTCAAGGGTTGGTAAAGTATAGTAAACATTGTTATTCTTCTTTTCTCCACAACCAGTAAACAAAAACATACAAGGTAGTATAAATACAATCAGCAAACTATATAGTAGTTTCTTCATATTTCCCTCCTATACTATTTCCTTACTTGTAGTATAACATACAACAAGCATATTTTCCAAATAAATATATATAATTTTTCACTTCGTCATATTTTGTTCAATTTTGGTGTTATCAATTAAAAAATCTCTAAAAGTAGAGATTTCTCAATATTACAATATTATTATTTGTATATTTTTTATTTTTATCACAAATTATCTTTGGTCACTGATTGTTGCCACACTATTATTATTTTGTAAGTCTGTGACTGAACTATAAGGCACACCACTAGTTGTGCCACTGAGCAAAGCAATATCCACTGCATTTTCTGTCTCTCCCCATGAGTTGCCGGAAAATTGCATTGTTGCACCATCTACCACCCAACCACGAGTATTGAATACAACATTGTGTGTGACGTATCCACTTGAATTTGGATTGAAATATCCTGCTTGTCGCATGGAATACAAGATATTGTCATCTATCCAGTTTCCTGTTGTACTATTTTGAGTCACTATACCACGATTTTCAACCCAAGTACTCGAATCTCCCGAATAATCAAGAGTAAAAAGTGTTGGGTATCCCAACAACTTTCAAAAAATGACGAGAAAACAATAAAATTGATTGATTCTACAAAAGCCCTTTATTTTAAAACAATTGGTAGATGTCAAAAGCAAATTGTTTCTCGCTTATCCTGTATCTAAAAATCTATATATCTGACGCACTACATTTCATAGTCATAATGTCTAGAATTTTCATATTCGCT
>CALWPI010000056.1 GCA_944383385.1 uncultured Clostridia bacterium | reverse complement strand
GTCTTTTTCTTGAACTCTTGGCTCTTCTAATATCAAGCTTGCAAATGTTTTTTGTTCTTCTTTTTCTACAACACCAAAATTGTCTAATGAAACTGTTGTGCCTTTATCTTCTTCTTTTTCGGCTATCTCTTGCACAACATCATTTTTGTTTGCCTTTTCTGCCACAACATTATTTGCAACTACTGACAGTATTTTACCTTTTGTAGCAATATCTGCCTTTTCCATAACGTCTTTTATTACCTTTGACTCGGTCATCTTCACCTGGTCTACAAATCCGTCTAGCGCCACTTGTTTTGTGTCTTTCAATTCTTGTATCTCTGGCGACGATGGTTGAGTCATTGTGACTTTTTCTATTGCATTATTCAAAATTTCGAACTTGACTTTGTTCGTTAGTGGTTTGCCGTCTGCGTTTTCAAAAAATGTTTTGTGCAAAGCCAGTCCAGTGTTGTATTCTTTGAGAATTTGTTCGCTCAAAGACGACTTTTTATTATCTAAAAATTGATATATGTGGACAAATGCCTTTTCGTAGAAATTATCAAAATTGTCTTCTGCCTTTTCATCAACAATATTATTATACTGTATGGTATTATTGGCTACTGGTGTGTTTTTTTGATACTTTCGCTCTTGCGACTCTTCATCCTTTTTGATTAATACGTGAAAATCTCTAAATGCACGCAAAATAACGTCACTAGAAAAATTATATTTGCTAAAAGCAATTTGTGTCACTATGGAGTTGATTGTCAGCCCGTCTGCCATGTATTCTTCTTCAATCAAAGAATATTTGATTGTGACTTGCTTTTTGTCCTCAGTCAGTTTGTACTCCATGAGCATCATATAAGGGCGTTCAACTGACTCTAAAAATGTATATAAATATATTTTGTTGTTTATCTTCTTTTGAAAATATTTTGTATTGTCAATGAGTTCTTTGACAATGGCTTCGGAGATAACATACTCTCCCTTCTCGTTTACTCTACCAAGCAATGCGTCACTAAAAATGTGTTCTACTCTTGTCACATCACTTGTTTTATCACGTACAATATTAGCATCCATAACCCTTCTCCTAATACTTGCCCACTTACAAAATTATAACATACAACACTCACACTTACAACACTTTATAATTTTGAAATGCAATTTTTTTATAAAAATAAAAATCTATGCAAAACTGCATAGATTATTTTTCTTCTGGTTTCATGCCGTCAGCAAAAACAGAAATGTATTCAATATGATTATCATTGAGCACATTTGCTCTTGCCATAAATTTTCTTTCTGTGCCGTCACTACCAGTTAGTTTATTTAAGAATGTGATGAATGTACCCGTACTTTCAACCAACATTCCTGACTCTGTATCCATAGAATATGTGACATCTTCTAGCAACATCTTTGATGTTTCTTGATTGATATTGTAATGATATAATTCGCTATCTTTTATATAATAGATATTATCATAATTGACACACAACAATGTCGTGACATTTGTGTCAACAATAACTTCGTCGTTGTTAAAATCATAGCAATAAAGGTCTGTATTTGCTAATGAGACAACATAGTCTTCTGTCACCATAATAGAGTCATAAGAATAATCTAGTGGAGTTACTTGCGCCCATTTATTTGCTCCGTCGATTGTCTCAACTTGATTTGTAGAGTTGGTAAAATACAATTTGTTTGTCAATGCAATGAGTTTGTATTGGTCAACAGATGTTCTAACAATGTACTCTTTTTCTTGTCCAAGTGCGACTCTGCAAAGAGCACTGCCAGTAAAGTTGTCTCCCTCGCCTGATGCACGACTGTAATAAACATATTTTTGAATATCTTCTAATGTTGCATTTGCCATATAGTCTTGTGGCGTATAAATAGCAAAACTACTGACCCCTTTTGCAAGAGTGGTTGTTGATGCTTTGCCATTTGCTTTAATGCAAACAAGTTCGTCTCCGTCAATCATAACAAAATATACATTGCCATCAACTGCCGTCATCTTCCATGTCGTTTCGTCACTCACAGCATTGTTGCTTTCGAAAATTATATTGTCATCTGTGCCATTAATATTGATTCTGTGTAGTTCAATATGGTCTTTTAATGAATTGCCACTGTTATCAACACGAGTGATTGGTGTGACATAGTAGATATAATCTCCAAAGATATAAAATCCACCATATTTATATCCAACTAATCTTGATGTGATAAGTTCAGCATTTTGTAAATATCCGTCTTCATCGACTTGTGCATATCCATTTGTGTCTCCCACTTTTGCTCTATATAATGCACCAACTGTAACTGAACTGCTTGCATTAGTATATTCATCGAATCCATTTGTGAAATAGATATAATCTCCCTTTTGAACACTATATCCACCATTATCCAAAACGACGTCATTAGTCTTTGGATTATCCTTAAATCCTTTTGACCCACACCCCGTAAGGAAAACAAGACAACAGACAAGACACATAAATATTGCTGTTAAAAATTTCTTCATAATTCTCCTAATAATATTTTATTATTATCTATAATTTATCAAAATAAACGATTTTTTAAGTCTAAAAATATGTTATCAAATAATGTAGTGTTAGTCAAATAATTACTACAAATCAAAAACTACTTTGACAAATGTTTTCTTGCCTTTTTGCAGTAAAACGCTATTATTTTGCACTTTTGATACATCTAATTTGCATTGAGCGTCTATGACTTTTTGTCTATCGACCGATGCACCACCCTGTTCAATCAATCTACGTGCCTCGCCTTTGCTTGAACATAGTTTGCTTGCTACAAGCAAATCAACAATCATAGTATTATTGTTTAAGAGTGTGCGAGCAACACTTACCTGTGGAGCGTCTGCTGACAAATCTTTGTTGCCAAATATACTTTGTGACATTGCAACAGCTTGGTCAGCTTCTTCTTTGCCATGTACAAGTTTTGTAATCTCATATGCCATGACCTTTTTTGCTTCTCTTATATCTTT
>CALWPI010000055.1 GCA_944383385.1 uncultured Clostridia bacterium | reverse complement strand
CTCATTATTTATTGTAAATTTAATTTTTCTTTAATAGACATTCTAATATCATCACTCAATATTGTGTCTATCTTATCAATCAAGATATATTTTTCTTTTTCAGTGAAAAAAAATTTGTTTATTGCAAATGTGTTTAGCAAACATATGCCACCACCTTTGCCTTTTTTGGTAGTAATAGGGATGTCACACATATCAAGATAGGATAAATATCTATATATTGTTTTTGTAGACACATCAAACCTACTTGCAAGGTCTTTTGCAGTCACTTGCTGATGTTTCAAAAGAATTAAAATAATCTTTATACAAATCTCAATTTTCATACCATAATAATATAATATTTATTTTGATTTGTCAAACATTTGTTCTATAAACTATGATTTTGTATGATGTTACAAATTTCTTTTACAGCGTCTGGTTTTGGAGTGTTTTTCATTTTCTCAACATACTTTTGTTTATATTTATACATCTCTTCTATGTTTTCTTTTAATGTTTTTGGAGACAAATTTTCTTGATACAGTACTTTTGCATAACCCATTTTTTCAAAATATTTTGCATTATCGATTTGGTCTCCACGAGAGTTTCCTTTTGGCAGGGGGATAAGAATCATAGGTTTGCTTATATATAACAATTCGTTTATCGAATTTGAACCTGCGCGACAAATCACAATATCACTGGCAGCAAAATAATCTTGAATATTATTTGTAAAATCTATTTGATGATAGTTTTTGTAATTATCATATTTTTTGTCAATATTATTTTTGCCCACAATATGCAATATGTTGTATTTAGACAAATCATTAAGACTATTTCGTACTGCTTCATTAATAGCTCTTGCGCCTAGACTGCCACCAAATATAAGAATTGTGGGTCTATCTTGCAAATGATATTTGTCTATTATTTTATTTTTGTTACCCATAAATATTTCTTTTCTAATAGGAGAGGATGTGTATATACCTTTTTTAGTATAGTCTTGTGCAGTTTTTTCGAAAGAAAAACACATTTTGTCGCAATATTTATAAATTATTTTGTTAGCAAGTCCCATAGACATATCACTTTCGTGACCAATGATTGGAATATGTTTTTGGTGTCCTGCTATGACAACAGGCAAGGCGACAAATCCACCTTTTGAAAATATAACATTTGGTTTGATTTCTTTGATTATTTTTTTTGTTTGACAAATGCCTTTTATTACTTTGAAAGGAATAAGCAAGTTTTTGAGTGATAGACTGCGTCTTAATTTTTCACAACTAATTTCGTGATATGTAATATTTTTGTAATTTGTCACAATTTCTTTTTCAATTCCATTGCCACCTATGTAGTGGATATTGTATCCATTCTTTTGTAATGTATCTACGAGAGCAAGTGCAGGAGTGACATGTCCCGCAGTGCCTCCACCAGTGATTATTATTGTTTTCATATTTTCTCCATAACTTATTATATGCAGTATATTTTTTATTTTTCTTAAAATTGTGTAATAATATGTTATATCAAAAAAATAATTGATTTATTACTAACTAACTATGCAAATGTTTGCATAAATATAATATTTGTTATATTTACGGTTTTTTTGGCTTTTTTGAGAATTTGTGATATAATAACGGTAGTTCGGGGGTTATTTTGGCAAAAGATTATAATAGTAAAGATATAGTTGTCCTAGAAGGATTGGATGCAGTTAGATTGCGTCCGGGTATGTATATAGGTACTACGGGTAGCAAAGGGATGCATCATCTTTTGTGGGAAATAGTTGATAATGCTATGGATGAAGTCGCCAACAAATATGGTGACACAATCACTGTTATTATGTACGAAGACAACAGTGTTTCTGTTGAAGATAACGGACGTGGTATACCTGTCGACAAACATCCAACAATGAAAGTAAGTGGTGTGCAAGTCGTATTTACACAATTGCATGCTGGTGGGAAATTTAATAACAAAAATTATGCTTATTCTGGTGGACTACATGGTGTTGGGGCTAGTGTTACAAATGCTCTATCTAGGTACTTAAATGTTCATGTGTATACAGGTGGACAAGAGTACTACATGGAGTTTGCAAGTATTCAAAAGAGCAATGGAAAGATTTCTAGTGGTGTTCCAGTCAAACAATTAGAGTGTATTGGCAAGACAAAGAAAAAAGGTACTCTTGTCACTTTTTTGCCTGATGATAGAGTATTTGGTACGGAGAGATTCGACTATTCAATAATTTCAAAAAGATTGCGCGAACTTGCGTTTTTGAATAAGGGTGTCAAAATCATTTTGATTGACCACAATCAAGTACAAGAAGACGGCACTAGCAAAAAGGTGATTTTTCACTACGAAAATGGATTGATTGATTTTATTAATTATATTCATGAAGGCGCAGAAGTCATCAACAAAAATCCTATTTATATCGAAGGCAAAGGCGATGTCTGCGAAGTTGCTATGGCGCTCCAATACAACAACAGTTATATTGATAATGTTTACAGTTTTGTGAATAATATTCCAACCACAGAGGGTGGCACACACGAGACTGGTATGCGTTCGGCAATAACACGTGCATTCAATGAAATTGCTAGAAACTTTGGTCTTCTAAAAGACAAAGATTCAAACCTTATGGGCGACGATTTTAGAGAAGGTATGACAGCAATTCTAGCAATTAAGATGAAAAATGTTCAATTTGAAGGACAAACCAAAGCCAAACTTGGCAATCCAGAAGCAAAAGCAGAAGTGGAAAATATTGTTTATCAAGCAATCATTGATTACAGTATGGCAAAGTCATCAAAATCATCACTTACTGATATTATTAACAAAGCAAAAGGTGCTGCAAAGGCACGTGAGGCAGCAAAACACGCAAAAGAGGCTGCAAGAAAGATAAATAGTCTAGATAGTTTTAGTCTAGTTGGGAAATTGTCTAGTTGTACTGGCAAAAATCCATTACTTAACGAAGTTTTTATTGTTGAGGGAGATAGTGCTGGTGGTTCTGCAAAACTTGCTCGTGACAAATCTTTTCAATCAATATTACCACTCAAAGGTAAGCCATTGAATGTTGAGAAAAAGAGAATAAATCAAATTCTTGAAAATGAAGAAATTAGAACAATAATAACAGCTGTGGGCGCAGGTATTGGCAAAGATTTTAATGT
>CALWPI010000054.1 GCA_944383385.1 uncultured Clostridia bacterium | reverse complement strand
ATAGTTTTAATGCTTCTTCTTTTGACACTTCTTTTCTAATAAATGGTTCGTCATTTTTTATAATCTCATCCATTTTTTTAGAAATGGCATCAAAATCTTCTTCGCTCAAACTTTTGTCTAAATCAATATCATAATAAAATCCGTCATCTACACTTGGACCTATGGCAAACTTTGTATTTGGATAAAGCTTGTATATTGCTTTTGCCATAACATGTGCCATACTATGTCTCATCATATTTTGTTTTTCGTCTTTATTCATTTCCATAATTTCCCTCCCAACAAAAAACGCCTTTAAGCCTAATACTTAAAGGACGAATAATTTTATCCGCGGTTCCACCTTTATTGTGTAATAACACCACTCAACGATTTGTTCCCGACAAATCAACGGATATGTAAAAAGTGGTTTCGCTTGTCTATCCTCACATAGATACTCACAGCCAAGGTATCATTCTCTCTTATGCGCTTATAGGGCTACTTGTCTTTTTATTAATCATATTATTAATGTAATTTTTAATTACACCACAATTATATTGCCCAAATCATAAAATGTCAACATTTTATACTAAAAAATTTACCTTTTTTGACCAAATATATGATATTGATTTTATGATATTATTATCCAAATAGTTTGATGAATATACGTTAATAAATTTTGGAGATAAATTTATTAATTTCCCAAGAATAACATAATCAATTGGCTCACATTCAATGGTTTTTGAGTTATCTGTTATAAATACTTTGTCTTTATCACAACGGATTTCAACAATATTATTTGAGTTTGCTCCCATTGAAACGAGAAATCTCAAAAGTTCTAAATATCCCTCATAAGACAGCCCAATACACAATACGTCAGCAATAATATTGTATAATTGTTGCCATTTTTCTTTTAATGGAACTAATTGAAAATAATAAAATGAGTCAATGTGCAAGAAATGAAAATCATTAAAACACGCCTGACACAATATGACATCATCTTCAATATCAAAATTTATAATCGCGTCCAGCACCACTTTACGTAAATCATTATCATAAAACCCACTTATTTTATTTTCAAAATATTTCCGTTTGTAATACAAAACAATTTGTTTTGATACTACTTCTTTTGAATAAGAAAGAAGCGCAGTTGAATATTCTTGTGAACATGCCACAGACACATTGCAAGTGTCACCATTATCTGTAAAAGCAAGTATTGGTTTGAATGGTCTTTTGTTATTTCTAAAAGATAAATAAATGTTTGTCAAACATTCTTTATCTACCCTATTTGTAATAAACTCCAACTCCCACATAGTAGCCCTCAAAATTATTGTATGCTAGTTGAAAATAAATATTTCAAATAATCAAAATTTTATTGAATATTACAAACAAAAACAGGGATTTCTCCCCGTTTTATAACACCACATAAAAGAATATTGCAAAAAAGTGCAAAATACTACCTAAAAGCACGAACAAATGCCAAATTGAATGTATCCATTTGTACTTGCTACCAAAAGCAAAAAATATTGCACCGATACTATAAGCAATTCCACCCAAAAGTAGCAAAATAAAGCCACCCAATTCAATATTTTCCATAAGTGGACCTAGTGCCAATAAAATACACCAACCCATAACAATATAACATATTTGGCTTAATATTTTTATTACAATGTTGTGCATATTGATTGCATTGCCAACAACACCAAGCACTGCAAATCCCCAAATGATACCAAACAAGGTCCAGCCCCACGCACCACTATTTCTCAAAGTAACAAGACAAAATGGTGTGTAACTGCCAGCAATTAAAAGAAATATAGTGCAATGGTCAAGTATTCTAAACACCTTTTTTGCCCTATTTTTTCTCAAAAAATGGTAAATAGAACTCATTGTATATAGGATAACAAGAGACAGTCCATAAATTAAGACAGAAACAACGCAATAGGCATCATTATATATGCTTGCAAAAACTATTCCAAGCACTAGCGCAACGACACCTAACCCACCACCAACAATATGTGTAACTGCACTAAAAATTTCTTCACCTTTTGAAAAATCTGGTAAATCTTTGTTAGTTTTTTTCATAACACATCACCTACTATATCAATTTTAATACTAAATCAACAAGCATACCAACTAAAACGCTCGATATAAATAATATTGATACAATAGATATGTTTTGTTTTAGGTTTTTATTCTTCTTAAACAAATATAATATGCCAAGTCCAGCATTAACACAAAGTCCTGCTACACATGAGCCCAAAGTGATACCGTCAATCAAATAAAGATTAGTAATGATGACGCTTGCAGCGCAATTAGGTATGAGTCCAATAAGTGAGGCAGCAAGTGGTTGCCACAAACTAGCAGATGCCAAAAAAGAAACCAATCTTTCTTCTGTCACACAGTATATTATTGAGCCAAGTATCAAGTTGATGGCTAAAATATAACCTAGTATTTTTAATGTATGCAAAAATGGGTGTAACAAAAATTTTTTAAGTGTACTATTTTTTTCTTCAACATCATGACCACAGCAACCAACTGTATGTATACACTCATTACTATCATTGTCATGTGTATGCTCATGTCCCCTTATTGTTATTGTTTCGTTGTTGACTCCGTCAATATTTTTTACTGATTGGTTGTTGTAATCTAATTTTTTTATCTTTTTGGTTTTGGCGATTATATGTAATATCAAATCACATCCATAACCCAAAACAATTGCAAAAACAATTTTTATTAGAAGTAAAGGCCAAATTTTTGTCCAACCTTGTGGGCTTGCCAGCAAAATAGGTATTGCCTCATCACTAGTTGCAACAAATATTGCAAGAAGCGTGCCCATAGTTATTTTCTTTGTAGAGTACATTTCACTAGCGATTATAGAAAATCCACATTGTGGTATTATGCCAATGCCTGTTGCAACAACCGTTGCATATTTTGATGACCATATTTTGCTTTTGTTGATACTGCCCATTGAATATTCTTCAATTACTTCAATCAAAACATACATTAAAAACAAAAATGGTGCCATTTTTAACGTATCAAGTAATGCATCTAAAATCACGTCCCACATATTTCACCTCAAAAGTTCCTACATTATGCACTTATAATTTTATGTTGTCAAGGAAAATTTTGTTTTATTTATAAAAAAGGGAAATCTTCCCTTTTTCATTTTTAATTACTGCTGGTTAATAACATCATAATAGAAATTCGATTCATACAAAAACTGTATATAATAAAGTTTTTCTTTAATGTATTTTGACACGACAACAAGAATGCCTTTTTGTAATTATCATTTTCATAATCAAAAACAAAATTTT
>CALWPI010000053.1 GCA_944383385.1 uncultured Clostridia bacterium | reverse complement strand
TTCATTAGTTGCAAAAATCTCCTTAACCAAAGTGATTATATAATAATTTGCTATAAAATACAAGAACAAAACAAACAAAATTTCTAAATATAATTATTTTACTTTTTATAATAATTGTTATAGTATAATTTATTAGGAAGGGAATTATGTTTGGACCAAGAGACAAAAGTACAGCGTGTGGGATGTGGTCAACTACTTATATTATTGCTATAATAGTCGTGTTTACTATTATAGTATTAGGATTGTATTTTTCACGTAAAATGTCACCAAAAGCAGTCAAAAAAACTATTTTAATATGTGCAATTTTTGCTGTTTTGACAGAAATAGGCAAAATGATTTTTGTCGGTGTCACGTATGGTGTTGATGAGATTGAGTTTGTTCCATTGTATTTTTGTTCTTTATTTATTTATACTACAATTATGTCTCTGTTTAATAATCAAAAAATAAAAGATACAGGGCTATCATTTTTGTTTTTTGGTGGAATAGTTGGAGCATTGTCATTTTTTGCATATCCAAGCACTTGTATTCCCAACTATCCAATTTACCATTATATGTGTTTGAGAACACTTTTATTTCATGGAGCTATGATATATGTTGGAGTGTTGATTGTTATAACAAAATATTATAAACCCCAATTAAAGCATTTTATAAATTTTGTTTTTATTATACTTTTGGTATCGGTTCTTGCATTGATATTTAATCATTTTCAAGGGACAAATCTAATGTATATTTCAAAACCATTAAATATTGGTTTTGTAAAAGACATATATGACCAAGTCCCATATCTATATCCTATTTTTGTAATTTTAATACAAATTATGGTTCCGTATTGGACAAGTGCAGCAATATATTATATAATATTACGTTGTTGTAAAAAAGAAAGAATAAGGGAGAAATAATATGTTTACTACAAATCACTTTATTTGGATTGCAATTTGTGTGGTGTTCGTTGTCACATTATTGGTTGTGTCTATAAAATGCAAATTTAGTTTCAAAGTTGCAACGTATATTGTGTGTGGCATAAGTTTAGCTAGTGAGCTTTGTAAAATATTTACACACATGACAGAAGCAAAAAGCAGCGGCATGGTATTAGAAGCTGGGGCATTACCTTTACATCTATGCTCCTTGCTTATATTTGTATTTTTCTATTTGGCTTTTGCTAAAAATGAAGAAATCAAAAACAAGGTGTTAAGTTTTGTTGTTCCTATATCTATTGCTGGTGGTGTGTTAGCAATACTCATGGCAACAAGTGGTGTGGACTTTGCTGAGCCATACTCTTATCAATGTTTTGTATATCATGCAGGTATTTTGTGGTATGCGTTATATTTAATTTGTTCCAAACAAGTTGATTTGGGATTAAAGGCGTATATTCGAAATTTGTGTATTTTAATGTTTTTGGTAGTAATAATGTTGTGGGTAAATAGTGCTTTGCAATCTTATGATGTCAACTTTTTCTTTCTTGTTAGACCACCTGTTAAAAATTTGCCTATACTCAATCTCAATCATGGTTGGTATGTATATTTTATTACAGTATTATTGTGTGGATTGCTACTACTAACAATTATTCATTTACCATCAATTATTACGCATATTGTTCAAAAATATAAACAAAATAAACAACTAAAAGGGACTGAATAGTCCTTTTTTTTGTAACAATAAATATTTATTTTTTCATATATTGAATTATGGAGGATAATGTGAGAATAGATTTGTGTAAATATAAGACGTGTGATTGTTGTAATAAAAAGTTGTATAGTTACGTGACAAAAAAAGTGTATTATCCAGTGACTGGTGCAACGGGCGCGACAGGACCAACTGGCCCTACGGGTGCTACTGGTCCAGCAGGGCCTAGTGGGGGAGCAACAGGACCAACAGGCCCAACTGGTCCACAAGGTATACAAGGTTTGCAAGGAGATATTGGTCCAACCGGTCCAACAGGTCCAACAGGTCCAACGGGCCCAACGGGCGCAACTGGCGCAGACGGAGCACAAGGAATACAAGGAGTGCAGGGTATACAAGGTATTCAGGGAGAGATTGGTCCAACAGGACCAGCAGGCGCACAAGGTAATACAGGCGCAACAGGACCTAGTGGAAATACTGTTTTCAATCCTTATAGTGTGTACGTGCGAAGCAATACGGTAGGAGGAATAGGAACACAAAGTAGTCCACTGCCAACAATTAGCGCTGCGCTAGATGTAGTTGCCAATAATGGAACAATTTATGTATATGACGGAACATATCCTATTGACGAAACAACGACAGTATCAAAAAACAATATTACAATTAAAGGAAAACCAAATGCAACAATACTTTTGACAAGCAATGTTGTGCCATTTTTGATTACGGGCAGCGGAAATACAATAGAAGGGCTCACAATGACAAGTGACAATGCTTATCCAGTTGAGTTTATTCAACTTGGAGGGAATAATAATGTGGTTAGACATAACATCATATATGGTCCTACGCAAGCTGGTGACTCAAGCACGTGGATAACAAATCGTGGAATTGTCACGCAAGGTAGCACAACGGGTAATTGGATAGATGACAATATTTTGTATTCCATGCGACAAGCGGGATATTTTAATCCAAATTCTAGTGGCTATGTCACGCATAACGTGGTCTATAACACTCGTGGTTGGGTGGTAGATGGTGCAACAATGCAATTTTCCGGCAACTCATGGGGAGAGACAGAAAATGCTGTGGATATTGCCTTGCTCAGTGGCACAACTAGTGGTGTGCCTTATAGTTCAGTCACAGACTTACAAAATAATAATAGTGTGGCAACAATCAGTGACCAAAGATAATTTGTGATAAAAATGTAAAATATACAAATAATAATATTGAGAAATCTCTTTTTTAGAGATTTTTTAATGTTTACTTACAAAAATTGTACAAAATATTACAAAGTGTAAAATTATATACATTTGTTAGGAAAATATGCTTGCTGTATGTTATACTACAAGTAAGAAAATAGTATAGGAGGGAATATGAAAAAATATTTATATACTTTGCTTCTAGTATTTATGATGCCTTGTGTACTGTTATTTGCAGGTTGTTTTGGAGATAAGGGTGAAGATAAGATATATTATACAGTGCCTACTCTTGAACACGTATCGGTTACTTTAGAGGCGGGTGGAAGCGCAAGTGATGATAAAGGCGAATATTTTTCAAAGAACCAGGAGTTCAAGATTGTTGTGACTCCGGATCAAGGATATGAGTTTGAATCAGCACCTATTGCACATATCAATAACACCCCTATTACTTTGAATGATGAAGGTTATAGATATGCTAGTAATACATTGTATGCAAAAGATTACAGTAAAATCGATGTGACAGTTACAGCACAAGTTGTTGTTATGCAGAGAACGGTGTTAATAAATTATGATGACTCTTCTTTAGAAGATACTAGCTACATCATCACAAATTATAAACTAACTTTTAATGAAACTTTTGCCAACATTTTAGGTGTTGCGGCAAATCAAGCAATTAGAATGAATGGTGTTAAAGTTGGGATCAAAAATCCTAGAACTGATACATTAAAGTATGGCGATGAACTAAAATTTACAATTAGAGCAGAAGGAGAAAATGTTTTTGAGCATGCTTGGTCAAATCCATTTTATTTACAAGGTGCAGATAATATTTGGCAATCAAATATAAC
>CALWPI010000052.1 GCA_944383385.1 uncultured Clostridia bacterium | reverse complement strand
AGTCAATTTGTTATCACCAGTATCACCTACTATTATGCCTGTAAATGTTTGCACATTTAATGTAATAGCAGTATTAGCATTAACAACATAGTACCCATCAGTATTTATAGTATAAGTATCAGAAGATATATAATTTACAACAAGGTCATCTACATCCAATCCAAGTTCTGCTTTTGCCTTATCAATAAATACTGATAATCTTGTGCTAGAAGTCTTATCTTCTAATGCATCAAATTGACTACCTAAATACTCATTATTGCTAATGTAATTACGATAAAATTCTAACACTGTCATCACTTTTTGAGAAGATGTTGATAATGAACCAGTTGTCAAGTCAGCTTTTACTCTGCTACTTGCAAATAGATATTCTTTTGCATTATCATTTTTGTAAATTCTTGCAATTGAATAACCCGTATCAAGTATTAGTCCAATCGAACCTTCGTTTATAGCGACTATACCACTCAAAGCAACATACGACTTATTTGCTCTTACATCATCAAATATTTGACTAGAAACAATAATATCTTTATTTGCTTTGAAGTTTTGAATGGAAGCACTTGAAACTCTACCAGCAATAGCACCTACAAACAAATATCTTTGTGTTGCCAATTCGCTCAAATCAATAGTTACATTATCTGTGACCATATTCAAGTTGTATGTTGAGGAATATCCCACAATACCACCTAAATATATTGTGCTATTTGTCATATTAGATACTGCAAGACGACCAGTTGCAACAACTGAATTTATTTGATATACGGCTCCCGTCGTGTTATTTGCATAACCAACGATACCACCAGCTCTCAATGTCATCACGCTTGAAATATTGATATCACCATTATGTTCTACATTATAAAGTCCTGTTGCCTCTAAATATCCTGCAACACCACCAATATTTGCTGTTGAAATATTTGAGACATTGACCTCTCCATTATACACAATGTTGTTGCCATTGTTGTTCGTTTTGATAGTGCTATTTATTGCATGTCCCACTATCTTACCGGCATATAGAGTCGTAATATTTGTAACATTACTCAAATCAATATTAATTTGATTTGATGATGTTTCATCTGTCACAAATGTAATATTGCTATTTTTAGCATAAGCAACATATCCAACTGATGTTTCGGATGAGTATCTATCTACAACGTCATTCAATTCGCCTGCACTGATAGACATTGTCCCCTTGATGTTTGACAAATTACTATTATCCAAATATCCTACGAGCCCACCAAGATTGACCAGTTTGATTCTTGTAGAACCCTCATAATAAAACTCATAATTGTATGGTAAATTATAAATCATTGTAACATCTTTTGCTGTATTTAATGAGAAATTGCTTAAACTCGACGAAACCAATCTGCCAAATAATCCCATATTTTGTGCAAGACCAGCATCAGCATTTGTCCAACAAATATCTTTATCAATATTGATTTCAGCATTTGTTATATGAGTGTCACTCATATAACCAACCAAAACCCCTGTATCACTTATTTTTGCATTTGTATTTGTAATACCGTCAGTTGTTTCTGTTGAAAGATTCAAAGACAATTGTTCTTCATTGGTTATAACTTCGAATGTACAATTTGATATTGTCGTATTATATGAGGTATTAACAAACATTCCACGTGCGTATTGTTGAGTATTTGTGATTTTTGTCATTTGCAATGATGTTTTATTTGAAACAACAAATACAAAATTCAAATTCATTATATTTGCAGATTTTAATGAGCCAAACAATTGTGCATCATGTACATAAATTGTATATTTGCCATTGCTGTCTGGGTCTGGATTGTTGGCTCCAACCATAATACCTTCAAATGTTTCAAGCCAAACCGCAACATTTTCAAGTGATAAAGTTGGTGAACCAATATCTCCTGCAATTGTATAATATTTGTTTTTTGTGCTTTCTGCACCAATGATTTGTGTATTGAAATCATCTAGGTTAGTTATGGCCTTGAATGATGTTTCTGTTCCGTCAGTAAACTCTGGTAAATTGGTTTGATTATTTATTATCCAATCTACCGACAAAGTCTCTGTTGACTTTGTATCAATGCTAGTAAATTGCCAATCAAAGAATACGTTCGCTTTTACAAGTGGCTTTCTATTATCTCCACTGCCCAATGCGCCTTCGTCTGGACTGATTGCAACCAAAGTGTTGTATTGTCTTTGCCAGCCAATGTAATTATTGAAACTGAAATAATCTCCAATTTGTTTTTGTTGTTCTGTATATGACAGACTGTCAGCAGCAATTTTTGGTATAACATATCTTGAATAACTACTTGTATCATCACTTACTCTTGCAGATTGCATTGTTGTACTGTAAATAGTGTTTAGATATTGAAGTGCAAGTGCAGTATTTTCGTACATTCTTGTTACTACACCATTTTCTGTTGCTGATAATTTTACATTATAATCAATAGAAGATGTTCCATCGTCATTAATTGTAGTCAAGTTATATCTACCTATTAATGAACCAATATAATTGAACGTTGATGTTTTTGATACTGGTATTTCACATGTTACTATTTGGTCGCCAAGTTTAACATTGAAGTTGCTGTCTATTGTATATTGAGTATCTCCAATTTGGAAAGTACTGTTACTTCCAGCGATTGTCAAATCATCTAATGTACTACCCGTCTCGTTATCCCTTATTTTGTAAGCATATTGATTACTTGTTTGTGCGACTTGTACACTATATTTTGGAACGACCATTCCTTGGTTACCAATTTCTGGCATCCTATAAACGAATGAACCAAGTCTTGTAGTATTTGTTGAACTGTCTGCTGTATAAGTATATATTTCTTTGTAGTTATCACTCAATTTTATTTGGATACTATTACTACCATTGTCCCACGTGTTTGCAGCAACGACATAGTCTAGGTAAATATTTGAATTCACATCGTTTACTTGCGTACGTTTGACAACACCAATTGCTCCCCCCATAACATATTGAGAAAGAACAAATCCTGTTGAATACACTCTTTGGATAAATGCATTGCCTTCTACTTTACCTACAATACCACCAGCCACAGTAGAATTTTCATTCATAACATTTGCTTTGGTATATGAATCAAGTATTATAGCATCTTTCATATATCCAACTAGTCCACCCATTATACGAGCAGAGTTTGTACCATTATTAAACAGCGTTGTGATACCCACTACACTAGGCAAAGTTGTGTCATTTGCTTCTCTACTTTCATACTCTACATCGACGCTTGTTTTTTCAACAATACCATATAGTTGAGATACAATAACACCAGAAATGTTTCTTGCCATAATAGCTTGATTAGTGCTTTCTAGGACAAAATCAATATTTTTGACTCTTGTATTTGCCCCTACATATCCAAACACACCACCGACATTTTCACCAGTCAAAACGATTGAACCTGAAACAGTCAAATCTCTAATTGTTCCAGATGTTGGGTCACTTGAAAGACTTGTGACTGTACTTGCGTTATCTTCATCTTGAAGATGACTTGCAACAATATCCCAAATAGTTTGGTTGTCGTCAGTGGTTACATCCAAATTGTTTACGTCAACAATTCCTGCAATGCCGCCTACATAACCAATGTTATTAGTTACAACACGTCCAAGTTTATCAATCTGTTTGGAATAGATATTGTATCCATATTCATAGTTTGCTGGGTCTTGTACATAAGTTGTTGATGTGTATTCTGAACTCACAGATA
>CALWPI010000051.1 GCA_944383385.1 uncultured Clostridia bacterium | reverse complement strand
GCTCTTATCGTTAGCATAGTCGGTGTGTGTCGTCGTGGTGCTGGTGGTGGTTCAATAGCTATGGGAGTCTTACTACTATTGGTAAGCATATTAATGTTAGTCTTTACATTAATGGTTAAAGACTCGTTGGAGCTAATTCCTGCTGCTGGCGTATATGTTGCACTAGTATCAGCTTTGGCATTGCTAGGCACTTCCATCACTGGAAAAGTGTTGAGAAAAGGATAATGGCAAAAAATAAAAATATGAGAGTAGGTACTCTCATATTTTTTTGTGTCTAATATTCTCTTTATAAATATTTAATCATTATTGTTTGAAATATTTTTTCTTATAAAATACAACGAGCGTTACAATAACGAAAATCACACTGATTGCTATAACAATTGGATATGTATACAACCATTTATTTTCTGGCATTATAAGGTTCATTCCATACCACCCCACAACAAGTTGTAGTGGCATAAAAATTGCGTTTATTATTGTAAATATTTTCATAAGATTATTTTGTTTTATTTCTACTTGTGCTTGATAACTATCACGCAGTTGTGACAATATTTCACGCAAATACACAATCTCGCTATATAGTTTTGGTATACGTTTGGACAAAATAAAGTAATTATTTTTTTCTTCTTGCAATGTAAACAATTCAAGCCTTGTTGAAAAGAAATCAATAATATTGTTTAGTTGTTCATAATGATGTTTGTATCTTATTAGCATTCGTCTGTAATATGCCATTTTTGTTGTACATGATTCAAAACTTTTACTTGCGCTCAACTTGTCTTCTATCTTGTTTAGTTCGTTTTCGATATTTTCTAGTTTGTTATAATCATTATCGGTCAAACTAGATATCAAACTAATTAAAATACCAGCAAAATCAAGCCCTTTGTCTACACGTTTAGTTATTTGTTCTGCGAGTAATGTTTTATTTTGTGCCACATAAATAGCAAATGTCTTAAAATCACTATACAACCCTATTTTTTCAAGTCTTGACCCACCTTCTTGTTGTGCAAAATCAAAAGCAAAGGTCGCCAAATATTTATCATCAAAAGTTTCAATCTTGTTTGATGTTATGTATTTTAGGCTTTCGATTATTTCTTTGTCTTGCTTACCGTCAAACACGTCTGTCAATTGACTTTTTGTTATAATTATAATTTTATTTTTCCATTTATCTTTTAATTGTTTTTCTGTATCTAATATTTCTACTTTCATAATTCACCTAACAAAGTATAGCATAAATGCGTTTACTTTGAAAACATAATATAAAAATATTTGATAATATACTTCACTACAAAAGATTAAATACAATTAAAAAAGAACCGTGTGGTTCTTTTTTGTTTTTACTGTTTTTATAATGGCAAATCTTTTTTGTCAAATCTAAATATGCCAACAATTATTGTAATAATGCCAAATGCTGCAAGCACACCAAATTTCCATAAATAATTGATTGTGCCATTAAGAATAGATGTTGCGTCAAACAATGTGATGATTGACAAATAATTGAAGAAATCCATTGCAGGTATTCTCATTGCACTAGGTATGACATTAGAACCAAATAATCCTAAAATAGTGCAAACGAGAGAGAATATGGTAAGGCCACCACCTATTGATAATGAGTGTTTGTTCGAATTAAAGATTGCAGAACACATAAAGCAAAATCCTGCTATTGCAAACATTGTAATATACGCCCCTGCATTCAACAATAATATTTCTGCATAATTTATTGAGAAATTATTTCCACCTGCTACCCAAACAGCAATTGTGCTTGTTACTGTCAAGAGTGCAAACATTGCAAATAAAGAAAACAACAAATATGCAAGTTGTGTGATTGCGACATTGCGTCTTTTGGTTGGCGTAGACAATACATAAGCAAGCGAACCAGAATCAACTTGACCTGCAAGCAATCCGTTCGCTGTCATAATAACAAACACCATAGGCAACAATAGTCCAGCAATGCGATAGAATATTGAGCCAATGATAAGAGAATACATATCCATTTCTCCTAGTTCTTCTAGCGCTTCTGCCACCTTGTCAGGTATTTGGTCAGATATGCTTTGAACGGCTTGAAATCTTGCTTGTTCTTTGGCATCATCTTGCCCAACTAACTCATTCAACCACAATTGATATGTACTGATTGCAGTATTAGAAAGTACTTTGACTGTTATTGCATATTCTCGTTTTTCTTCTTCTGTCGTTCCTTCTGGCAAAGTCATAATTGCCTGATTCGACAAAATTGTATTGACACAATTTCTTGCATCTTGATTGTAATTATAGTCGCTATCCATATAATGCAATTGATATTTGCCAACAGCGTCACTTGCTATCATTTGAGACACTGTTGCCATATTCATTGCTTCTTGTTCACTTTTTCCGTCAGTAATTGCAGTTTGGTAAGAGACTTCAAAAACGGTATTTGCATATGCTCTTGACATCATCACATCTTTTGTAGGCATTTCCTCGCCAGACAATTCGCTATTACTATAAATTGTCAGGTATTGCGTTAAAAATATGCCTATCATTTCTTTGTCCATTGTGGCTAGCATTGGGTTTTGCAAAGTACTGTCAACTATTGCAGAGATGATTTGTGCTCTCACATTGACATCTGTTGTCGCTCCTAATGAGTCAACTTGACTATCAAACTCCTCAGTAAGAGTGTCTAACATACTTGATGTCAAGGACAACGTTTTGTATCCGTCTATTGATGTGAAATAGAGTTCATAACTGTCCACTGCATTTTCTTTAAGTGTAGACTCTTGGTCTGCTTGAACAAACACGTTTTTTAGCGAATCACGAATATCATTTATTCCAAGATTGCCAAGCACAATAATGATAATGCCTAGCATTACACAAGTAGATAATGTGACAGCCACCCACTTTATCCAATTGGCTTTGCATGACTGTTTGAATAATGGAATGTTTATCATACCTTTTTCTCCTTTTTATCATTTTTGAGCAAAATCTCTTTGAAATGTTTTTCAAGGTTGTTTTGAACTTCTGCCAAATATTTTATTTTGCGATTTTTCAAATCTTGTAACAATTTGTTTGTATCATTATTTTTGATTTTTATAATCACTTGATTTATTTCTGGTCTATCACGAACAATTTTATATTTTAATTTTTTGAAATCTATATAATCATCTTTTTTTATAAACTCAACTTTGAACTGCTTGTAATTTGGATTTTTTAATTTATGTATATCGGCTATATCAACTATTTTCCCATCCAAAATAAGTGCCACTCTATCACAAGTTTGTTCTAGTTCATCAAAAGATTGATTGCTCATAAGGATTGTCTTACCTTTGGCTTTTTCTTCTCTAATAATGTCCAAAAACGATTCTCTCATTAGTGGGTCAAGTCCGGTAGTTGGTTCATCCAAAATCAAAATATCTTTGTCTGCCATAAATGCTGCAACAATTGCAGTCTTTTGTTTCATTCCTTTACTCATTCGGCGCAAATTAGCCGAAGGGTCGAGTTGCAATCTTTCAATCAACCTTTGAGCATAATCCATGTCTTTCATCCCTAGTAGTTCGGCTTGATTTTTTAAGAAAGTAATACCATTGTTTAGGTCAGGAAAGGCAATCTCTCCCGGCACATACCCAATAAATTGTTTTGTCTTACTTGCGTCATGCCAAGCATCAAAATCATTGACTGTTGCGCTACCTTGTTGTGGTTTTATAAATCCCATAATATGTCTAATAATAGTTGTCTTACCACTGCCGTTTGTCCCAACTATACCAAAGGTCTCACCCTTTTTGATATCAAAACTAACATCAAATATACCACGGTTGTGTCCATAGTCTTTGGTCAAATTATTTACTTTTATTAT
>CALWPI010000050.1 GCA_944383385.1 uncultured Clostridia bacterium | reverse complement strand
GATAAGATAGACACAATATTGAGTGATGATATTAGAATGTCTATTAAAGAAAAATTAAATTTACAATAAATAATGAGAACATAATTATTGTAATTTTTATGTAGATAAATAGTGCTTATTTTATATAAATACAACATCTGGTTTGACAAAATTTTTGAAATAAATACAATATTTGTTAATTAAAAAACATTTAGTGGATTTTATTATGAATTTTTTTCAAGGATTTTTTTATCGACCTGGCGACCCAGGCACTAATGATTTCTTTTTGAAATATGGAATGTCTTTTTTTTGCTGGGAATATTTTTTACTGATGTTCCTATCCGTTACAGCAGTTATTACAATGATTATATTATTAAAATTAAAAAATTTTGATATTTACAAACAAATGAGAGTTTGTTTGGTGATAACCACATGTCTCGAAATCCTAAAAATTCTTTTCTTTACAATAAATAGAAAAAATGTTGCTTTGGAGTCATGGTTGCCATTGTTTTATTGCTCATTATTTAACTATGCACTATATTTTGCAGCCTTTGGTAAAAAATTTGTGCGACAAATGGGTGTTTCTGCTATTTTTATGCTCGTTGTTGCAGGCATTTGTGGAGTGTTTGTAAATGACATTTTTACAGGAAGAGGATATCCACTTTTTAATTTTTATACTTTTTATACTATAACCTATCACACAATAATGATATATTTTGGTTATGCAGTTATCATTACCAAACAATTTCAGCCAAATTGGAAAAATTTTTTTGCAGGTATTTTGTTCGTAACAATTTTCTTTGTGATAGCACTTATAATCAATCTTATTTGTCATACAAATCTAATGAGCATGATGCCGTATCGTATTCAAACACCTATGCTGTATGATATGGGCTCAATTTTAGGAGATAAATTGGTCCCACTTGTTATGTATTTTTATTATACAATTGGAGTGTTCGCAATCGCTCTTTTACCTTATTACATAATGTGGATTATAAAATTATTCAAATTAAAAACTAAAAAAAATACTCTATAATCATAGAGTATTTTTTTGTTTAATGATGTTAAAAGGTTTTACTTTTCTCAACTTATATATTGGCAGTAATGATGAAATCAATGATATTGCAATAGTTGCGCACAAATCAATAATTAAAATATTTGGCATAAAATATAATATTACAAGATTTTGCAAAATTTCATTATTATAAAATTTTACAAAGCTATTAACAAGTACCGTATTTGTCACTTGTACAAAAACAATACTTAAAATTGTTGTCAATATACAAATAATGAGCCCAATAAACAACATTTGTAGCACAAATGATATACTAAGGTTTTTATTTTTACCACCTAGCGCTTTTATAACACCTATTTCAAATATATTGGCCTTGACACTAGTGTATCCAAAATTGATTAATAACAATAATGCTATAAATGCTAGAATTGCACCTATGACACCAAAATAGTCTGTAAATATACTAACTATATTGGTCAAATCCATAATAGCATTAAAATAACTTGTTGTGACAACAAAATTCATTTGTAGTCCAGTATTGTATATATTTGATATATTTTCAGTATTGTCAAAGTATAAAGCTGTTGGAAACAAATTGGCTTCAAACATTTCTCGAAAATCTTCGCCATTTATTATCCAATGTTCTTCCATGACAACACCTACAACAGTGACCTCTTTTGTGAATGCAGGCACGGCATTTACATTATCATAATCTTGATTATAATGCAATAATTGTATTGTTTGTTGAGGCACTCCTTTGTTGTATCCTACATCTTCTTGAGAATAGTTAGTCCCAAAATAGGAATTGTATGCCCTAATAGGCATCAACACTTCTCCCTTGTTGAATGGTGTTGACTGGTATGCAGTATCAATATACATAGTATAATACATTTTGTCTGTCGTTTTACTGACGTCATTTTTATCTTTGTATTTTATACTACCATTAAAAGCAAGCCAATTACGCGCACTTTTTACATTAGTTCCCGCCACATTTTTTGCATATTCAGCATAATTTGGATTGAGTGTATATGCAACATTGTAATATGTGTTCAGATTCTCTATAAAGTTGACGAAGTCTTCACTACGAATAAGTGTCTGTAATTGTTTATTATCATTAGATGTGGAATACTGCGTGAATTTTTCTATAAGACTTGCATACTTCTCTTTATATCCAGTATCAATAACTGCGCACACATAATAGTGATTAGCAATTATTTTATTGATAACATTCCCATATATATCATTTGGATTTGTAGGCAAATATTTGTTGTCTAAATTAAAATATATCAATGAATCAGCAATATAGTCGGTAATAATAAGTTGATTCGTTGTATAACTAGGAGTTATATCACCACTAATAACATTTAATGATGCGCCACTTCCAAAAATCTTTGTTAAGTAATCTAAATCGCACTGCAATACACCCACTGCTTCATACGCAAATATATCAGCATATCTCATTTCGTCAGACAAATAATAATAGCCGTCTGCGTTAGAATTGTGAGCCGCAATAGGCAATGGTGTATTATATAACTTAAATATTTTTCCATTGTACCCATTAGAAATAAATGATTGTATTTCATTGTCATTTATATATGAATTTTTATTTGACCTAATGTAATCTTTGTCATCTGCATCATATCCTTTTTTCATTACAAACACTTCACTATCTCTGTTGGCGAGTGCCTCATTGATTACTTGGCTATCGTCAAATACCATAAACATTTGACAAACACTCAGTAATGTAATTATCAAAAGAACAAATATAATGGTAAAAAATAAACTTATTTTCCTATGTCTTAAAAATTATATGACATTTTAATCAAACTTGCAGTAGACATATTTTTATTGTCAAAAGTCACTTTTCTTGAATCAAGTTGCGTCTGGGGCTGTTCTACAAATTTGTCCACAGTTGACGTGATTGTAACTGGATTTTCTTTTATTTTTTCATTCAATTTTGAAAGTTCATCAACGGTCAATTTCCTGTCTGGTAGACATATAACATTGTCGTTTATGACAAAATTATTATTGTAATCTTTGTTTCTTATGACATTTCTTATGATTTTACCATCTTCAATCTCAATAATTTTATCTGCATAATTTTCGGCATCTTCTCTATTATGCGACACTATAACAACCAAATTTTCTTTTGAGACTCTTTTGAAAATTTTTAGTATTTGAGTTGAAGTCTTACTATCAAGGTTGCCAGTAGGCTCATCTGCCAAAATCAACTTTGGTCTTTTTACCAAAGCACGAGCAATAGCGACTCTCTGTTTTTGCCCACCAGAGAGTTCTTTGGGATATCGCTTTTCAAATCCTTGAAGTCCAACGTTTTCCAAAGTCTTAAAAATAAGATTTGGATTGTTTTCTCTTTTTATTTGTAGCGCAAGTTCTATATTTTGATACACTGTCAAGTTGTCAATAAGACAAAAGTCTTGGAATACAAAACCAATATACGTGTTGCGATAATTGTCGTAATCTTCTTGCTTAAAATTAGAAAACGCATTACCATCAGCAACAATTTCTCCACTTGTGATTTTGTCAAGACCACCTAACATATTTAATAAAGTAGATTTTCCACTCCCACTTTTACCTAGAATAAAAACCATACCTGTATTAGGCAATGTAAAAGACACATTATCTAGCGCCTTAAAACTTTGTTTATTCTTATCTTCATAAATCTTTGTTAGGTTTTTTACTTCAATCATTATGTTCTTCTTTATTAATTATTATAATTTAGTAATAGTGTATCACAACAAAAAATATTTAGAAAAACATTTAATGAAATTTAATAGAAAAAAATAATATTTTTTATTTGATTAATTTTTTTGATTCATAATTATTTAGAACGGATGAAGTAAAGGTGGATATTTTACTACGACTTTGAAAATGTTGAATTTGAGCATTATGTATCAATTTTGATAACAAGACGTCATAATCACATTCAAACAAATAATTCGCAAGACTGCCCGGAATGGTATTTACTTCATTTACAAATATATTGTCATCACATACCATATAATCTATTCTCACAATACCAGATAAATCAAAAATGTCATA
>CALWPI010000049.1 GCA_944383385.1 uncultured Clostridia bacterium | reverse complement strand
TGCTTTTCAAAACATTTACTTAACCTTTCAATTGTTCCATAACTGTAAATTCTAAGTTTTACTTCCATAAGTTTACTTGTATCAATCTTTTTCATTTTATTCTCCTTTTAATTTTTATTTGTTTTTGTTTTTAGTTTTAATTTTACATTTCACACCTCCTTTTAAAATGAATTTACCATTCTCGCGAGGACACCATTTGTCCCTGCGGGAAAAGTTTTTAAACTTTCATATATATTTTTACATAATCTCATTATCACCATTTGATAATGCGGGAAATATTTTTATCCTTTCCTCTCTATTATTTCATTGTCGCTTGACCACCATTTGGTCAAACGGAAAAACATTTTCACATTAATCTTACAATTCTCGCAGAACACCCATTGCATACAACTACAAAAGTTTTTTATTTCTCATTAGAATTTTACTACTGTCGCTGTATCACCATTTGATACAGCGAGAAAACTTTTTTGATTTTTCTAACTAATTATAAAAATGTCGCGTGTTCACCATTTGAACACGCGAAAAAATTATTTTTATATTTTATACATAATATTTATCACTTTCGCATTATCACCCTTTGATAACGCAAAAATAAATAAAATAAAAAATCGATAAGACAAATTTGTCTTATCGAAAAAAAATAATTATAACAAATGTTGGTATTGATGTTTTATAATTTATCAAGTTATTACAAAACAATTCAAAGATAATAAATGTATCATTATACCAAACTTATCATTATCTAAATTCGATCTCCATATGGTAAAGATTTTATATAATTTTCCATAAATTCCCAATCTGGCTGACCATTTTTCTCTGGCAGTTTTATCACTATATTAATGCTATCACCAACACGGCATTGTCGACCATAAGACCATTTATAATTTTCGCTTTTATTTATTATTGATACTATAAACAGTCCAATATACTTATTAAAGTTGTAATATTTTGGAATTAAAATGTTTACATCACTTGTTGCACAGAAATTATCAGGCTGATAAAACGCTGTGCAACCTACTTTACCTGTAACTATACAATTCCCTTTAAAATCTGGTGGTAAACTTATTAATTGGGCAACACCATTATTTGAATTTGAAGCCGAAACATAAGGTGTTTTCCCATTTTCATATTCTTCTGGGTAATGGTATTTTCCCGCTACAATATTAAATAAATCACTTAATTTAAATTCATTCCAATTATTAGTATTTAAGTTCATTTGTAAATTGTTATTTTGTGTTGTAATTTTTTTTAATTTAAAATTCTTAATTACTTCATTACATGTGTTTAAATTTGGAATTTCAATATTAGGAAAAGTTTTATTTGCTGCTCTTCCATAACTATATCTGTAAGCATTTTTATTTATACACATAGCATAAAATAGCTTTTGTTCCAAAGTTAAATTAATTTTTGAAGTTAAAACATATAAATCTCTACCACTATAATAATTTTCAGTTTGAACAAAACAAGATAATACGGAACCGCTAACAGCTAAACTTAAAGTTCCTGCTTTTTGTGGGGTAAGTCCTTCTATAATTTTTACTCTTGCGACAACGCCATTGTTCACACTCGTTCTAGCTACAAAATTAACCGAGTCTTTATCTTTGTCTGTAATTTCTTGACAATTCATAAGTTCAAGATTTACACCATACTTATAATAAAACAAATCTTTAATCTTCATAAACATCACCACTTTTTACGAGATATGCCAAGTAATCATTAACAGTTTGTTGAAAATCTTGTTGAGTTAAGGTTGAATAATCCGTTTTCATATATGCTTCACATAGCCACTCATCATTTGCTGTAACACATTGCAAAGCAGATTTACCATCAATAACTTTTTTATTTTCATACAAATCAAGCCATTCCTTTTCTATTTCATCCCATTTATTGTAATAATCTATTCTTCCCATCTTTTTTCTCTTTACAAAGCCATCATCCTTGCAATATCCAAAATATGTGGCTTTATTTGTATCATGAGTTTTGTGTGCCTCCCAAACCATTACGCAAACATTAACTCCGGTAGGATAAAAAATATCATCAGGCATACTAAACACTGCTTTTAATGTATGATATTTGAATAGTCTTTCTCTTACTTCTTTGAATTTTGTTCCTATTGCACAACTCATTGGGACAACGGCAACTGCCAACCCTCTTGGCTCTAAAATGTTTAATAACCTTTCAACAAATTCTAACTCACATTTATCTTCTTGGGAATATGGGGGGTTAATTAATCCTAAAGATAAATGCTTATTTTTTAAGTTATTGTATATTTCTTGAGAAAAACAATCTCCACAAACAATATTGGATTTACCATCTTTTCTGATAATCATATTTGTTATAGCTAAAGTATACAAATCTGTATCAAGCTCAACACCATATAAGCCATTTTTCTTTATCTCTAATATTTCGGTTTCATTTGCGTCTTTGCACATTAATCCCATGGCCGTAACTAAAAATGAACCTGAGCCACAACAAATATCAACAACTTTGCTTTGTTTGTTTATTTCTCCGAGTTTACACATAAAATCAGTTAAATGTTTTGGAGTAAGAACAATGCCTAAACCTTTACCATCTGTTGCACTATATTTAATAAATTCGTGATAAAAAATGCTTAATGCATCTTCAGTATACTCATAATGGTTCATCATTGGCAAAATTCTCATTTCTAATTGTTCTATAAACCATGCAAGAGAGCCACTTTCACCTAAAGGAATTGACTTTATTTTTTCATTGCTTTTTATCCTTTTAAACGAACTTTTAATAGCATCAATTTTTTCTCTTTTTATGTCACTATTATCTAATATAATTTCAATGGCATTGATCATCTCATTAACTAATGTAGAAAATTTATTAATATTATTCCAATCTGCTCTAAAGTCTTGGTTTTGTAAGGCAATTAGAATTCCTGCAACAAAAATCGGTTTGTCCTTTTCTGAAATTTTTATTTGCCTTAGTTTTTCATGCATTATTTGAGATAATTCTCGAATTTCTTGTAAAGAAAATCTACGCTCCATTTTCTTCCCATTAGCTAGATTTAGATAATTTAAAGGTTCTAAAATTGTATCTTTTGCTTTCTTAAGTTCTAAAGGAGTTTCAAATCCTTTTTTCCAATAGAATGTATTAACTTTAACATTGCTTTTTGAAGTCCCACTTACAGCAACAGCAAGCACATTATAATCATCTTTTAAATGCTTCGCATAAAATAAAGCTCCATCTACAGCATATTTTTGTGGCATATCTTTTTTTTCACTAACATGATCTTTTAATGATTTTTTACATTCAACAATCAATATTGTATTTTTATCTTCATTAAAAGTTACAATATATTCTGGTTTTGCTCTTCCTGCACCGGTTGTTGAATAATCATCAAGTTCACAAAAAGTAGGCTTTCCTCCCATTTCTTTTAATTTTTCTTCTATTTTATCAAAATTTTCAGCTTCACCTTGTGGAAATACATATCCAAAATCATTCTTGCCTAATTTTACACCCATTTCTTCTAATACCAAATTTTCTGAATATCTTTCATTAGCCATATTAAATTTGCTCCTTTTTATTGTTTTCTCTAATTGTTTTTATTATTTCATGTTTATTAATCAATATTTGTTTAATGTCAGGCGGTATATCATTTTTCAATGTAGCTTTATCATAAAATTCATATTTTTGTTTTTCAGTTAAATTCATAACATCTGCCATTTTTAATAATTTCTCATAATCTTGTGGTGGACTGACATTGCCGTGAACAATATCCCACATATATGCACGAGAACAACCATAGGCATCTGCTAGTTTTTGCAAACTAACAGATTTTCTATGACTTTCAATAAATTCCCCAAATTCGCGATTTCTCATAATACCTTCTTTGTAAGTTTGTTAACTAACTAATTTACAAATATAATAACAAAAAAAATGCTTAAAATCAAGCATTTTTTAAATTTTATTAAAAATAAAAGATATATATTTCCCGACTTTTAGTTCAATCTGGATAGTGTTGGTGCCGCCATTAATTCTTTTAACGTACCAAATAGTTTTGGTGCGTTTTTAATTTATAAAATTAACACTAAAAATTTTAAAGTTAGGTAAAGTTAATTTAAACTCAAAGCAGATAGAGAAAATATCTTTTCTTCTTGCTCATGATTTAAAAACCTTTGC
>CALWPI010000048.1 GCA_944383385.1 uncultured Clostridia bacterium | reverse complement strand
GAAAAACGAATAACAATCAATGTTTTATTGATTGTAAAGATATAGATGAAAACACTGCTGTTTTTGATTTTAATTCACACGAACTAAAATTAGGTAAAGTTAATTTAAACTCAAAGCAGATAGAAAAAATATCTTTTCTTCTTGCTCATGATTTAAAAACCTTTGCCGAAACAAATGGCAACTTTTCAAACTTATCAGCAAATGCCATTTATACTCATTTGCAAAACAATCAATAAAATAAAAGGAGAAGGATTGAAAAATTCTTCTCTTTTTACTATAATATAGTTGAGGTAATTATATGATTAATAAAGTAATACAAAAAGTAAAATCTGATGAAAAAATGCAGTCAATGTTTACAAGTGGCGACATCAATAAAATTGAAGAAATACTTATTGCGAATTATTCAGAAAATACTAAGAAAACTATGATATCAGAAATTTTAAAAAGGAATCAAAAATGAAAATTAAATCAATAGAAATAAATTGTCTTAGAGGTATTAAAAATCTTAAATTAGATTTTAATGAGAAAAATGCTGTTATATATGGAGACAATGGGACTGGGAAAAGTGGAGTAATAGATGCTATAGATTTTTTATTATCTGGCGAAATTTCGAGAATTAATGGCACAGGAACAAGTGGATTAACTTTGCAATCACATGGGAAACATGTTAAGAGTAATCCACAGGACGCATGGGTTTCTGCTGTTGTAAAAATTCCAAATATAAATGAAAATGTAATTATAAAACGAACCCTTATTAACCACTCTGTTCTAGAATGTAAAAATGAATATAAGGAATATTTTAACAAAGTTGAAAATATAGCAAAACTTCAAGCAAATATTTTATCTAGAAGAGAAATAACCAAATACATTAGTTCTACGGATTCAACTAGAGCAAAAGATATAGAAAATTTATTAAATTTAGAAAAAATAACATCAAACAGAAAAATTTTGCAAAAAATTTTCAAAGAGATATCATTAGAATATGATAACAAACAAAAAGAACTATTATCTATAAAACAAGACATAGATAAAATTTTAAACACTTCTCAAGATAATTGGTTAGACATTATAAACGAAAAAAGAACAAAGCTAAATTGTAATGAAATTGATAGTTTAAATCCTGACTTGATTGTCAAAGGAATTGATTTTAGTAAGGAAAGTGAAATAAAAACAGCATTGTCGGTGAAATTAAATGATATTATTTTATATGAAAAAGAAATATATGGCGAAAAAGGATTAATTAATAATTTAGACAATATGATAAAAATACAGACATCTATACAAGAACTTGAACAAGTTGATATGATTATAGATAATTTAGAACTATATAACAAAGCTCTTGTGAGTATTAAAGATGACATATGTCCAGTATGTGAACAACCAATAAAATCAAAAGAAGAATTAATTAATAAACTAAGATCAAAAATTGACAATCTAAAAAGCTTGTCCAATTTATCTTCCAAGAGATCAAATTGTTATTCTGATATAAAAACGAATATTTCAAATCTTATCCAATTTTATAATAACAATTACAATAATATCGCTATTTATGATACAGAATCCAACATTATTAATATAAAACCATTATTTGAGTATATGGATAACCTTAAAGTTGAAAGTTTAACAAAAAAGGATTGTGATGAATATAAAAACAGAATTAATATACATGAAGTTATAAACAAAATAAAAATTATAATTACAACTGAAATAGCAAAGATATCAATAGAAAATATACAAATTGAATACAAAGATTTAACCAATATAGCAAGTAGAATAAAAACTTTATACCAAACAGAATTTGAATTAAAAAATCTAGAATTATCAAAAAATAAAGCAGAAATATTGTTTACATCATATGAAAAATCTCAAGAAGATACTTTGAACGAATTATATAAGAGCATTGAAGGTAGATTTTCATTTTTTTACAGATTATTACATTCAAAAGATGAAAATGATTTTAATGCCGAATTTACAAAAAGTGGTGCAGGATTAGAAATGTCAGTTCGCTTTTTAGATGGCAAGAAATATCCACCCAATGCAGTTCATAGCGAGGGACATCAAGACAGCATGGGCATCTGTTTATTTTTTGCCTTGTCCGAACTTATTGAAAACGATATTTTAGATATAATTTTATTAGATGATGTAGTTATGTCAATTGACATGGATCATAGAATAACATTTTGTAAATTATTAAACGAAATTTTTCCGAACAAACAATTTATTATTACAACTCATGATTTTATTTGGAAAAAAGAATTGGAAATTCATCATGTAGTAGGTCCTAAAAATATAATTCATTTTAGAGCTTGGGATATAGATAATGGTCCATTATACGAAAAAACTGATGATAGTTGGGATATAATAAAATCAAATTTAAATGCGGGGAAAAAATCTGAAGCAATTGGGAAATTAAGATACTTATTAGAAGAACACTTCAATTATATTTGTCAAAAATATAGATTACTAGTTCCTTATTCTCCCGATGGCAAATGGTCGTTAGAAGATGTTATAATTCCAGCACATAAATTTTTGAAAAGTGCTTTAAATAAAGCATTAGAAACCATTCAATCGTTAAAAAAAGATACTACCCCAATTAAAAATTTAATAAATAATTATGACAATTCATTTAAAGATTTTAATTGCGAAAGGTGGACATTGAATCCATCTACCCATTTTACATTATGGGCTCAAGAATTATCAATAACAGAATTAATAGCATTGGTTGAAGCTTCTGAAAAATATTGCAACATTTTTAAATGTAAAATTTGTCATAAAGAAATAAATATTATTGTAGATAATAATTTAACACCTACAAGCATAATATGTCCTTGTGCTTCAACAGCTTTTCCATGTAAGAAATTTTAATAATATTTTAAAAAATTAAACGCATTTTTATCAACAGGTTACAAAGATATATTTTTGTGTTAGGATTGGTTGTCGGTTTGCCCGCCAAACAATTGTCGTTTGAACTCAAACGGCAATTTTTTATTTTCTTCATCAGAGATTTCTATTTCTTTCTTATAAATTTTCGTTCCATTGTCATTATTATTGTCATCATCATTATCATTTGGACGGTTATATATTTCTTCTGCTGGGTTTAAACTTGTGTTGTAAACTATTGTAATTTTGTCATCATAAAGTAATACTTTTAAAATAAAATTGTTAAAGAACTCGTTTTTATCTGTTTTGTTATCAAATTGTTTTCTTGCATATACTTTTAGAAAATTTACAATTTGTTCTTTTTCAAGTGGTTTTATTTTATGATTTTGTTCATACTCAACTTTATCTTCTAGTATTGCTTTTTCATTTTCAAGTTTCATAAGTCTTTCTTGTGTTGAATTTGTTATTATTCCTTTTTCCATTGCATTTAGAATAGAGTCTATTGCTCTATTCTTTTCTTTTAGTTCTTCTTGTAGTTTTGTCAAAACTGCATTGTTGGATAATTCACTATTAAACCTGTTCACGACAACTTCGGCAATACTATCAATAATATTTGGCTCAAGAACATATTTTTTTGTTTTTTCAAAAACAAAATCTTCTATTGTGTCTTTTCTAACATTATGTTTATCGCATTTTGTGATTTTCTTTTTCTTGCCTGAACACTTGTAATATCTATGGACAGCACCAGTTTTGCTTGTTCCTGTTTCTGCTACCATTGGGTATCCACAATAGCCACAAAAGAGTTTGCCACTTAAAATATATACATCTTCATTTAAACTATCTTTTCTTTGCCTATGCTTATGATTATCCATAATTAAATTACACCTTTTAAATATACTTTCTTCAATTATTGGCGGAAATATATTAGTATAAATTTCATCGTTTATTTTGCATATTCCAATATATTTTTCATTTCTTATCATTTTAGCAATTATATTTAAACTAAACTTGTTCCCATATTTTGTTTTAAGACCTTTGTTGTTTAATTCATTTACAATTTCGATAGCTTTTTTACCATTTGCATAATCTCTAAATATTTTCCTTACAATTTCACTTTCAACTTCGTCGATGACATACTTTTTGTTTACAACATCAAATCCATACAAAATATATCCACCAATATAGTTGCCTTTTATTAAACTTTCTTTAATTCCACGCTTAACCTTTTGTGAAAGTTCGGCAGAGTAATATTCTGCCATTCCTTCCAAAACGCTTTCCATTAAAACACCACTAGCATCATC
>CALWPI010000047.1 GCA_944383385.1 uncultured Clostridia bacterium | reverse complement strand
ATTGATATGTTTGTAAATAGAGTTGTTTTATATGATGACCATTGTGAAATTTACTTTAATATAACAAGTGATAAAAGCAAGCAATTAAAGTTAAGTGAAAAGCCAGATATATCACAAGAAATTGAATATATAGAAAATAAAAAGGAGCAATCTAACCCAAAGGGTTCGGATTGCTCACAATTGGCGGAGAGAGCGAGATTTGAACTCGCGCTGCAGTTGCCCGCACTAACACCTTAGCAGGGTGCCCTCTTCGACCTCTTGAGTATCTCTCCATATTTTTGATGCATTTTTAGTGTACCAAATGTTTGTTTGAGTGTCAATAATTTTATGCAATTTATCACTTTTATTTCTATATTGTTTTATATTTACTTTTTTTCATTTGGCATTTTTTGTGCGGTATGATAAAATTTTGTATAAATTTGTGGAGATTGTATGAAAAAAGTCGCAAAAAAAAGTAAATTCAAACAATTTGTAGAAGTTGCTAATCCCAATTGGGGTATGGTATTTTTGCAATTCTTGACTCAATTTTGTCATGTCGTATTTAAGGCACTTGGCGCAATCTTTACTGCAAGAATAACTGTCGGTGTCTATGAAGGATTGACAACAGGTGATTTTTCAAAAGCATACATAAATATTATTTTAGAATTCACATTTGTAGTTTTGAGAAACTTGTTTACATGGTTGAATTATCTAGTCTATAATCCAACATTTACAAAAGTGTATAATAATGTGCAAGGGAAAATTATTGACAAAACTGTTAAGGCACAACAATCTAATTTTGTTGAAACTAGTAAAGAAAAGATTTCTAACATTATTGGTTCAAATGTTGACACTATATCTGACTTTACTGACAAATTAATAATACAAATATGCAAATTGTTGCAAGTTGCAATATCTGTTGTAATTGTCGCGCAAGCAAATATTTGGGTGGCAATTGTTCTACTTGCTATGTCAGTGATAAATTTTTTCATATTAAAATATATAAATTACAAACTTGCTTTTTATAAACAAAAACAAGATGAAAGCAAAGATAAGATATATGAAGAAGCTACTAAAATAATGAGCAGCAAAGATTTAATTAATGAATTTAATGTCAAAGAAAAATACGACAAACAATTTCTTGATGTTTGTTCTAATTATACCAAGGCATATAAGAAAAGAATGCTTTTTGAAGGTTTCAAAAGCAGTTGGTTCTATGTTATATATTTTGGTATGACGTCACTACTTACTGTGGCAATGGTTTGGCTCGTTTCGGCTGGGGCAGTTGATGTCGAGCTATATTTGATTGTTGTGCCATATTTTATCACTGTAACCGAACTACTAAATAATTTTTATGAAATCACGGCAACTATCGCCAACTGTAATGTTGCTCTGTCAAGGGTAAATACAATACTCAATTTTACTGATGAAGAAATGAGCAAATTTGGTGATGTTGTTGATAAGTTTGGTGGAAACAATATAAGTTTTGTGGGTGTTAGTTATAATAATGATGACCAGGCTAGTCCATATATTGGAAAACTAAATGATATTGACATATCCTTTTGTCCAAAAAGTATCAATATGATTGTTGGTGGCAAAAGAAGTGGGAAAAGACTAATCTTCAATCTATTGCGTAGGAAAATTTCGCCAGATAAAGGCGTTATAACTATGGACAATAGAAATCTGCAAGATTATAGTGCAAAAGGGTATAATAGTAATATCTATTATTGTGTAGCACGACCAGTATTTATCGATGAGACCATTATGGAAAACTTGATGATTGCAGGGAAAAGTAAAACAAAAGTCATAGAAGTATGTAAATATCTCGAAATTTTTGACGATATTTCTGCATTGCCACAAGGATTTAATACAAACATCAATAGCGGACTAACAAGGGGATTGCTGTTTATGATTGGATTGGCAAGAGCATTATTAATAAATTGTGATACGCTTATGATATACGAATTGCCAAATTCAATCACTGAAAAAGATAAAAATCGTATTGTGAAAATGATGGAAAAAATTAGTCTTGAAAAAACTATTATCTTCTTTACTCATGACAAAGCGCATGCAAACATTGCCAAAACAATATATACTATTGAAGATGGTAATATCACGAATGTAAAGATAAACGATAATCCTGATTTTTCAATTTTGAATGCAAACAAATAGAACAATATTTATTATAAAATAAGGGGTAAAAAATGGGAAAAAATCATTCTGCAATATCTATTATGCAATCAATAATTTGTGCGATATGTATGTTATTTTGTGCGAGTTTTTTCTTCTTGCCTACTAACAATGTCGAAGTATTTAATCCTATCGCTGGCGAAGAAATGAGGGGAGATGATGTAGTTGTTTCGTTGTCATATTTTGATTTATTAAAAAATAAAAATATGACCAGTGAAGAAATTGAACAGCAAGTTATACTAGCTCAATCCAATAAAGATGTTGGTCGGGTTGGATACTATTTAGCATTAAATGAATATAGCAATCAAGATAATTATGTGCTTACAATCAGTATAATTGTGCTAGTGGGCGCTGTGTGTGCTATTGTATGCGCTGTACTTTCTTTACTAACACCATTTTTCTATGGCTGTAATGTGGCAAGCATCATAATGGTGATATTAACATTTTTGTTATCTATAAGTGGACTCGTAACAAATTATATTTTGAATGTAAAAATTGGAATGCATGCGACCTTGCATTATATACCATTTATAGTAATTATAGCTGGTATAATTGGTATTTCATCTTTGATAATGGCAACATTGGCAAGGATACATCATACTAATAGAGAATAAAAAATAGGACATTTGTCCTATTTTATTTTTGTTCTAATAAATCTAAATTTTTGATATCAAAATCTTGAATTTTTTTTGCTTTTGTATCACAGAACCAATGTTTGGAATCAGATAAAAAATCACCAGCAATGTTTTCAATAGGGCATTTGACATAATTTCCTTGTGCACTTGCAAGCAAATTGCCTTTCTCATCTTCAATAAAACCACATGCAACAAATCCACGAGTATTTTCGCGAACTATTTTTGCAACGCAATAAATCGTTTCGTTTAGTGGGGTTGGTTTTCTAAATTTTATTTCCAAACTGCCAGTGACTGCCCAAATATTTTTGTCTTTAATTTGAATTGCTCGACCCAGAGTTTCGTCAAGCAGAGCAGAGATAAGTCCACCGTGCATTCTATTTGGATAACTTTGATGTTCATCTAATGGTTGACAAGGCGCAACAATAATATCGTTTTCACATTCATAAAAATGACTTTTTAGTCCAAATGCATTTTCTAGTCCACACACAGCACACATATCTGAATTGTTTTGTAAATTCAATACTTTTATTTTCATAATTTCACCAAATTCATTTTATTACAAAACAATTAATATGTCTAATATTTTATACAAAATAAAAAAATAAAGGGGGACCCTTTATTTTTTGGAATTTTTGTTGTCTTTGTTTTCTGTTTTTGTTTTGTCTTCGTCAATATAAATAACTGTCTGTATTGTACGTTTTGTCTTGTTAAGATTCTTTGCAATAACAAAAATTGATATAATGTTCGTAACACCAATAATGAGTAAAACTATTCCAATCAAAATAGTTAGCAGTTTTTCTGCAGTAGGGCTACAAAGAATAACAACACCAAAGAGTAATGCAACTGTGGCAAATATTGAGTGCAGCCACCATATCTCATCGCCGGCCCTTTTGTAATCTAAACTGTTTTCGATACCAAACAAGCCTTTTATTATAAAAATGAGTCCAAATGCAAAAGCAAAGAATACTCCACTAGCAATGGTATGAGCAGTGGTTATGAACACGATACCCAAAACTGCATTTAGCACACCAAATACAAATCCAAAAGGTTCGTATCCATAGATAAAATAATTAATAATATTATTTATTCCCACAACAAGTAAGATTGAACCAAATACGTACACAATGCTAACTTTTGCTATATTTGGTTGTGCAAGCAAAACAATGCCAAATGCAATGTATAAAATTGATAGTACTAATGAGGATATTTTTAATTTCTTAAAATATTCTTTCATATTTATCTCCTTATATTTTATTGTATTATGAAATATCAAAAGTGTAAAGGCGTTTTTGATTGATAACATAAACTATTTGTTTTTTAATATCTCTAAAACTGTTTTTTGTGGTTGTGCACTTGTTTTTATCTCGCATAAGTGAACAC
>CALWPI010000046.1 GCA_944383385.1 uncultured Clostridia bacterium | reverse complement strand
CATTAGTGACGGAGAGAAAAATGAGTAAACTTTTGATGAGTAGTCTATTAGAAATATCAATTAAAGGGCTCAATGTTGAAAGAGTTGTTTTTCCAGTGCTTATTGAAAGTTGTGCCTATGATATTCATAGAGAAAATTTTGATTTTATTACTTGCAAAGTAACTTCAAAAGCCTATAAAAATATAAAACAAAAATTAAAAAACTATGAAATAAAAATTATTGATAGATTTGGACTATGCTATTTGCCATATTTTTTACTAAAAAATATTGGTATTTTTGCAGGAGTATTTATATGTTTAGTTATGAATTTTGTAATGTCTTTTTTTACATTTAACATAAAAGTTGTAGGAGATGGCAATTTATATAACGATGTTTATACAGTATTGAATGAAAAAAATGTAGATATTAGTAAAGCCACAAACGATGAAATCAAAGATGTGATAGAAAACAATTTAGAAAATGTCAGTTTAGTATCAGTTGCAAAGAAGGGTACAACATTAGTAATATCAATAAAAGAAAAAACAATACTAGATACACAGTTTGTGCCAATATATGCGCCAGACAATATGATGATAACAAGTATCAAAGTATTGCAGGGAACACCAGTAGTCAAAGTGGGCGATATTGTAAAAAAGGGAGATATATTAGTCGAGCCATACATAACTAGTGGCGACAACAGTCAAATGAGTGTTCAGCCAAATGCCGAAATATACGCTGATGTTTGGTATAGTGGAGTGGTAAAATATCAAAATATAGAAAAAGTAAGCGTACGCAGTGGCAAAAAACAAGTGCTTTGTGAATACTTTATGTTTGGTAAAAAAATATATTCAAACAATACAAAATGTACATTTGATGTTTTTGAACAAGAATGTACACAAAGTTATCTAACAAATATGTTTATTCCAATTTATATGAAAAAGACAACATACTATGAGTGTGTAGAAAAAGAAATTGAGCATAATTATGAACAAGAGTATGATAGTCTTGTTAAAGAGAGTCAATCACTAGCTTATGCACAAAATACAACTAATGAAGAAATCTTGGACGAAAATCTTGATATAATTGATATTTATGATGTAAAATATATTAGAACAACAATCAAGATAAATAAAAAGGTGTAGTATGAAAATCAACTTTGTCACAAAATCACATATAAAAAAGTTTGAAAATGATATATCTCGTGTATACGAAACAGCAATGAAAACGTTAGGAATAAAGGCAGATTGTGAAGTAAATGTGTACGAAGTGTCAAAGCGAAAAATCAAGAAATTGAATCGACTTTTTAGAAGTGTCAATCGAGTAACTGATGTGTTGTCTTTTCCTACATTGCAACCTATTGGAGACAGTAGTATAATTTGTATGGATATTAGCAAAGAAAACTATCCATTTGATATCAATCCAGAGACCAATAATATTATGCTTGGTGACACATATATTTGTTATGCGAAGGTAAAAAAACAAGCAAAAGAATATGGTAATACTTTGCAAAGAGAAGTGTGTTATCTACTAGTTCATTCATTGTTGCATTTAGTAGGTTATGACCATATGGACGAAGCAAGTAAAGAACAAATGCGTCAAATGGAGGAGAAAATACTTGCAAAAGAGAAAATTACAAGGGAGTAAGATATGAGTTTCAAGTCAGGATTTGTAACAATTCTGGGACGTCCAAATGTGGGCAAAAGTACACTGCTTAATACCATTATAGGCGAAAAAGTGAGTATTGTTTCGCCAAAACCACAAACCACAAGAAACAAAATACTTGGCATATACAATTCTCAAAATGCACAAGTAGTTTTTACTGATACGCCAGGTATACACAGTAGTGCCAACAAACTCGACGAATATATGCAAAAAAGCATTGATACAGCAAAACAAGGCGTTGATGTATTGTTACTTGTTCTTGATGGTACAAAACCTATAAAACAAGGTGATATTGACTGGATAAATAGTTTTTCTAAATACAAAAATGTCATTGTGGTAATCAACAAAATTGATGATACAAGTTTTGAAAAATTGTATCCACAACTGAGTAAATTAAACGATTTGGAACACGTCAAAGAAATATATCCAATTAGCGCAAAAACAGGGAAAAATGTTGATGAATTATTAAAAAACATTATTGATTTGTTGCCAGAAGGCGTGCCATATTTTGACCAAGATAGTTATACAGATAAATCAGTTAGATTTATGATTGCAGAAATAGTGCGAGAAAAGGCACTCTGGTTACTGCAAGACGAAATTCCTCATGGCATTGCTTGTGAAGTAATTGAATACAAAGAAGACGACAAAAAAGTAGTGATTGACCTTGATATAATTTGTGAAAGAGACAATCACAAAATGATTATAATTGGTAAAAAGGGTTCTATGCTCAAAGAAATAGGAACACGTGCTAGACAAGATATAGAAAAACTATTGGGCAAAAAAGTGTTTTTGAATATATTTGTCAAAGTCCGTGCAGATTGGCGAAATAAAGAGTCTTATGTCGAGAGTGTGGGTTATAACAAGACTGATTTGTAATAGAATGCTATAAATTTTGTCCTACAACATATAATAATAGTAATTATTAGGAGATGTAGTATGGGAAAAAATGTAACGAAAGAAATCGCTTGGAAATTATTTAAGAGAACAGGAGAGATAAGGTACTATATGCTCTATTCATCGCTCAAAAAGGGTGAGCATAGTATTGATGATGAATTATAATGGATTATAAAGTAACGGGTATAGTTATTCGTTCCGTCGACTATGGCGAAAAAGATAAAATTATTACAATATTTTCGTTAGAGTTAGGAAAGATGACTGCAAGGCTAAAAGGGGTCAAATCACCTAATAGCAAATTAAAATATGCTGGACAACCATTTTGTTTTGGACAATTTGAAATTGCAAGTGGCAAAAGTAATGTGATTACAGGTTGTTCACTTGAAGACAGTTTTTATGATATCACATGTGATATTGACAAGTTCGAATGTGGGTCTATCATTTTGCAAGCATTGGACAAATTTACTGTGCAAGACAACTTGTATGAACAATTGTTTATTCATGCAATTCGTGCATTAAACGAAATTTGTTATGGACAGAACAACCCACGTGTCATTGTGATAAAATTTTTGATTGATGCACTTAGAGATTTGGGGTATGGAATCGACTTTGCAAAGTGCAGTTCGTGTGGAGGAGCATTGGTTGGCAACATTGCAATTGACCTAAGTATTGGAAACATTGTGTGTTCAAAATGTGCGGATGCTTATCACGAACCTATCAGTGCAAAAAGTGTTGGATTTCTAAAACTTATTGATAACACTGGTTATGATAATATGCAATCTATAAAATGTAAAAATAGTGACATATCATCAGTTATGCATACGTTAGATAAAATTATCAGTATTCATTTAGGTGTTAGTATTATAAAATAAAAAGGCGATAGAGCCTTTTTTTTGTTATATTAAGCCATTTATGTTTGCAAAAACAAAAGATTATAATATTTTGTGTGTCTATTTATTTGTGTCTATTTTTCGTTTTGGATATAATAGTGTTTGTAAGGAGATAATTATGGCAAAGAAATACGTTTATATGTTTGACGAAGGCAAAGCAAATATGAGAAATTTGCTTGGTGGCAAAGGTGCTAACCTTGCTGAAATGACACGTATTGGATTACCTGTCCCATACGGGTTTACCGTCACAACAGAAGCATGTAACCAATATTATGAACAGGGCGAGAAATTGCCAAATGGGTTACTAGAACAAGTAGACAAAGCACTCAAAAAATTAGAGACAAAAACAGGTAAAAAATTTGGTGATGCAAAAAATCCACTTTTGATATCAGTACGTAGTGGAGCACGCGCAAGTATGCCTGGTATGATGGATACCATTTTGAATCTTGGTATCAATGACAAAGTGGCAGAAACTATGGCAAAACTAACTGGCAACGAGAGATTTGCATATGATAGTTATAGAAGATTTATTCAAATGTACGCTGACGTTGTTTGTGGCGTTGACCGTGGATTATTTGAAAAATGTCTTGAAAAAGCAAAAGAAAATGCACATGTCGAAAAAGATATTGAATTATCTGCAAATGATTTCAAGACATTGGTCAAAGATTTCAAAAATATTTACAAAAAAGCACTTGGAGAAGAGTTTCCAACCAATCCACGTACTCAAATGATAGAATCAATCAAAGCCGTTTTTAGAAGTTGGGAAAA
>CALWPI010000045.1 GCA_944383385.1 uncultured Clostridia bacterium | reverse complement strand
TTCGAACCCCTAAATTAAGATTTTTATCTTTTTTTAGGGGTTATTTTTTTGCTAACAATAAAAAATTCAGCGACGCCCAAAATCGCTGAATCCCTTTATTTATAAGGGTTTTATGGTGCTCCACGAGGGATTCTAACCCCCAACCCTTGGTTCCGAAGACCAATGCTCTATACAGTTGAGCTAGTGGAGCAAAATGATAATTTTTTTTATGGGGATTATCGAACCCCTTGAAATGCGTTCCGAAGACCAATGCTCTATACAATTGAGCTAGTGGTGCATATTATTTCTTGTAACGCATTACAAGAAAAATTATTATTTGTTTTATTTGTTCATATTTAGTTGATGCAATTTATCATATATATCATACCAACAAAATACACGTGTAATATTTTCGTTCTCTGCAACATTCAAATTGTACATATTATTGTAACAAAAGACTTTGCATACTTTTTGTTGTTCCATTATGTGTCCTGCATTGTCTTCAATCATAATATCTATTTGATGCTTTTTAATATCGTCAATTTTATGTTTAGAAGAAAATACAATTTCATCATAAGATATTTTATGTTTTTTGAACCATTTTTTTGTCATTTTGATAGTTTGAATAGAATTAATGCTATTATATTTGAAATCTGCCACCCTATTCGTCATAATAATTATTCTATGCCCTTCTTTTTTTAATTTATTTATAACTTCGGCAGCATACTTTTGGGGAGATACGTTAGAAATATATTTTTTAATAATGCCGTTCCAAAATTCATCATCTTGTTCGACCGTCATTCCGTATATTTTTCGACTGCAATCCATAAATGGATTTTTGATATGGTATCCCCTTTGAACGTAATAGGCCCCTGCATAGTCCATATCATACTCATAACAATTCGCAATTACTCCGTCAATGTCTATACCAATATTCATTTTTTCTCCCATATTTTAAGCAAGTATAACACAAATAAATAATTATTGTAAATTATCTTTGATTGAATAGAATATTATTACTATTTTCTTATTCTTTACGACAAACATTTTATAAATGTTTATAATAATTTTTTGCAATTAATGTTGTATGTGATAAAATATGGTGAATAAAGGAACCTATTATGCGAAATAAACTAAATGTTTTTACCTATAAGCAATATCGCAATAAGCAATTTATAATACAATTAATATCAAACATATTTTTACTATTTTGTACTATATTTGCTATTTTTTGCGTTGTGTTCTCTTTTCAATACGAGAGTGCTCCTGTTGACGGGTTTTCTATGCAACCAACATTGAATACAGAATATGACAATCAACATGTTGTCTATATTCACAAAAACAGCGACTATACATATGGTGATATAATTGTTGTACACAAATCTTCAACTGAAAATGGTAATAAGTATATAATAAAACGTGTGATTGGATTACCAGGAGACAAAATTTCTTATAGATTTGATACAACGGACCAAAATTATTATTTATATCGAAACAAGGAAAGACTAAACGAAGACTATCTTCTATCTCAACAAGATGTAGAATATAGTTATGACCATTTTTCAACATTAGCCACCAAAGGCCCTTCAAGTGAGAGAATCAATTTTTCAAGCATTGACGGTATTCTTACCTACACTGTTCCTAATAATAAAGTGTTTGTATTGGGTGACAATAGAAAAGTCTCGCTTGACAGTTCATCAAACGGCTCATACTCTATGGACAAAGTGTTAGGCAAGGTTGAGTATATTGAAGACAGTTCTCTCCCTTATGTGTTTTTTATAGCAAAACACTTTTTCACTCTAAAAATTTTTGCATAGGTGACATATGGATAAAGATAACAAAATTAAAAGGACTTTTTGGATATATTATATTTTAGGCACTATTTTTCATTTTTTCGTTTTTGTTGTGTGTTTGTTTGTGAATTATGCTGACGAAAATCAAAATGCAAGCAAGTGGGCTGGGCTTACTTTGGGTGTTTGTACGTTTATAGCAATTGTCATTAATGTGCGCTCATACTTGTATGCTTGGTGGGCTGGGCTCATTGCTACATGTGCAACGCTTTTTATCCTTGTTGCATTTCTATTATATATTTTTATAAAAAGCAAAAGAAAAAAGACTAGTGACTAGTCTTTTTTTATTTCTTCTTTAATAATAATGAAAAATAATATGTTTTACAATCTTCATGGACTTTTTCTACACTACAATATTTATCATAAAAAATCTTTTCTTCAATATCATTAACAATCTCATAATCTGCAAAAAATTTCTTTATGTCTTCTACATTCATAAATATATTATGTGCCTTTTTATAAGCAGTCATATTTTGATATTCTTTGCTGTTTTTACTAGGAATAGTTATATACAATTCCCCACCACTTCTTAAAGATTTTGTGATTTTTTCAATCAGTTCTTTTAGTTCTTTTTTTGTTTGTGCACCTACAATGTTTCTAACAAAGACACAATCATATTCGCCATCTTCAAAATTGACCTTGAAAACATCTCCACAAATTGTATTTATGTGCACACCATTTTGTTTAGCAATATCATTTGCATATTTTATTGCATAATCCGAAATATCAACTGCTGTGACATTGAAGCCTTTGAGAGCAAAATATAGACTATTTACTCCCAATCCACAACCTATATCCAACAAATTTTTTTTGTCATAACTTAGCCATCTTTCAGATAAATATGCACACTCTGTCGAAGGTTGCAACATAATATCTTTTTCATTTTTCATCCAATTCCAAATATTCCACATATTTTTCTCCTGTTTTTTATATTATACTCACAAAATAATTGCAAGACTACTTTTTTGTGCTTTGAATTACTTTTTGTCCACAAACAAATCTTTTAGCAATTCGTTATATTTTTCTTCTGTAATGCGGCCTTCTTGTTTGTATTGCTGCAAAACTTTCACTTTGTTGGCAATATCACTGCCAACACCGTTTGGTAAATATATTTCTTGATTTGCCAATGGTTTCAACTTGTTTTTTACTGTAATGTGATTATATACAATTGCAGGTATTATACCTATAAAAAACAATATAAGTATAAAGTCTAATACTTGCTTGTTATTCATTTGCAAAAATTTTGCTTTTGTATAAGTAGAATAGATAAATACCATTGTTGTATAATATATACCAAAACACAATCTTACTATATTTGTCACTAATGTACTTGTAATATATGCAACAACATTTGTTTCGTCAACGCCCATAACATAAGCATAGTCACCAATAATATTGATAATCTCGTTTGGTGATTTTGTTAGCAAAAATATAAATAGCCCCGTACCACAAGCAATAATTATGGTATAGACCAAAAATAATATTCCGCATCCTACAAAATTATTAGTTTTTTCTTCCACTATTTTTTCCTTTTAATATCTTTTACGATTTTATTATACTGTTTCTTTGAAATAGAACCATTGTTATACAAATCTTGTGCTTTTCTCAAATCTTCACTGTCATCTTTGAAAATATTTTTTGCCCAATCTGCTTTTGGCATATTCCAACTATCCGTAGATACCGTGAGTTCAGCTCCCGATATTTTTCCCCCACCATAAGTATTCATTTTGAGGTCTAATGCTTCACTCGCCAATTCTTTTTCTGTTTTGACATCTTCTTTGTTTTTTATTAACAGCGCAATAAAAGCACAAATGATATCTATTACCACATTAAATGTAAATATTTCAGCAAATATCCAACCTAAAAAACGATACCTTGCAGTGTAAAACTCTGCATAAGACATACTATAATATTTGACAACAAAGCTTGTAACATACGTCTTTACAACAGCAATGACAAAGATAAAAAACAATCCAGCCAACAACGCCGTTTTGCAGGTGTTGATAATATCTTCATACTCCACGTAATTGCCATTATTATTGATAATATTTTGAGCAATTTTTGCAATTGCGTCTGCAAATCTATCAAACATAATTGCGCCCAACACTGTAACGCAAAACAATGTTATTGATATTGCAATAGATAGAGATATATAAATACTCAAAAATAACTTTTTAATGCGCATATTAATTCCCCATTTTATTTACTTTATAGTATACCAATTATTTACATTTTTGCAAAACGTTACGCTTATAATATAAAAAAATCGCCAAAACTTTGTTTAGCGACTTTGTCAATGACTACAAAAACACAAAATTTTGTTAGGCGATTCGACATAAAAATAACATTGTGACTTGTTATTGTCATTTTTTACAATTGTTGTATTTTCTTCTTTTAGACTATTTGTCTTATTTTGCTTTGCCATATTAGGAAATATCTCTTCCAAATATTCGTCTGTATAGACTTTGTCAATCCATTGACCTACAACTGTGTAAGGCTCTTTACCATCATTTCTTGCGCCTTGTCGAAGTAATACTGCACCCGTTAGAACCATATCTACACTCAATAAAACAGCAAAAATAATTGTAAGAATAGTGCCAAACTTGTATGGTATTTTTTCTATTCCATTAGATAAAAATGGATATACAAACTTTACAATAATTATAGTAAG
>CALWPI010000044.1 GCA_944383385.1 uncultured Clostridia bacterium | reverse complement strand
GTTGTGCTTGTGTCCGCTACTATGAAAAAGAAAATAAATATTTTCTTATAAATGTTAATACTAGAAAAGATTTCCAGCATAAAGGTATTGCTACAGAATTTTTAACTATTGCAATGGAGGATTTTTTTAGTAACAATAAAAATGAAAATATTTATCTATGGGTTCATCCTAAAAATGAAATAGCCATAAAACTTTATAATAAGTTAGGATTTGAAAAAACAGATTATTTCCCTAATAAATTAAACTTTAAAGATAATATAATTAATGATTCAATATATTACTGCAACAAAGATTTAAGCAACAATAAACAAAATAAATTAAAAAATTATTTAGGCAGATAAAAAACGTCTAATTATTTCCATTTTTTGTTTAATCTTGCAGTTTTTGAAGCCATCTAAAGTCGTATAATTTAGGAAATCATTTTCTTTTTGCATCACTATTTTTGTGCTATAAAGTTTGCTTTCTTCATCAAATAAATTTTTAACAAATTAGTGAGTATCAAAAGCAATAGGTTGCTTATTTATTTTTTTAATTTATTTTTAGTAATAGTCGTTAATGATAAACGACTAAAATAACCTATTAATACTAATAGGAACATATGGCTTTAAGTTTTGGAGCTACTCCATTGTAGAAATAATATAATATATGTTTTTCAAGTTCTGTTTGAACTATTTTATTTGTTATTTCTTTTACTTTTGTAAAATCTTCGTTTTCGTGTGTAATAGGTTTTTCATCTTCAAGTTCAGGATATTCTTCTTCATCAGTAGTGTTGGTATAATATTTTAATTCTTTTCTTAAATATGTTTGTATTACTCTTAAACAAGCAGTTCTAATTGTATCAATATTTCCAGATTTTGATTTAGAATTTTTGCATAGCTCACCAAGTCTATGTCCTAAAAATTTGTATAAAAATAGACTTGCTTCTTGCACTAAATCATAAGCATCTGAATATATATCTAACTCTTTATGATAATGTATATCTTGATATAGTTGCTTATGTAATCTTTCTATTTTTGGCATACCGCTAAAAGCATACTTTTTAATAGATTTTAATCCAACTACTGCAAAGCATTTAGATAATTCTTGAAGATTATCTAATGTAATAACTACATCATCTTCTAAAATTCTAACTTTCTTTTTAACTTCTTTCATATATATAACTCCTTTTATTTGCCTTTTGGCACAAACAAAAAGAGCATAGTTTGACTGAATATTAAGTGTTGTTTAAGATAATTGTTAAATAACACAAAACAAATGATATTTAACAACCTACTTAATTACAAAAATGAAAAAACATTGTAAGTTAAAATCAATGTATGTATTTTTAGTTAGCAATCTCATAAACAACAAGTCAAGGAATAAGAAATATATATTTTGTGTAAATAAAAAGACTAAGGCAAGCCTTAATCTTAAAATTAAATAAAAAATATATATTTCCCTTGAATTGTTGTGAAAACTATGCGAACATACCAGCCAAAAGGCGAAGAAAAGGAGAACAACGAAAAGCAAGAACTGACAAAAAAAGAAGAGAATGTCGCAATGGATAAGCCTGCGCCTTGCGACATCTCTTTCGTCAGTTCTTGCTTTTTTGTTCCAGCATGTTAAAAAGTTGATTTTTTCAATGTTTTTAGTTTTGTAAGTTTATTCTCTTAAATATTTGCTTTTATATTTTTAATATAATCTTGTTTTTTCAAGATTTTACTTTAATTTAACATTTTCAATTTTGAGTTAAATATCTATTATTTTATTTAACAAACATTTTGTTATTGGCTTAACTTTATTCTTGTAATGTTATTTTGTTTTATATATTTTGTTTAACAAATTGTCTTTATTTTGGCGTGTGCTTGTCTGGTGGAGCGAAGCGACACCACTTGTTCAAGACAAGCACACGCCAAAATCCCATTAAAAGAATTTAATAACTCAATCTAAGTAAATTTCTTATAGTCAATGAAATTATAACTTTTACACTTTAATATTAATTGTGTAAAAATATTTTATATGGTAAGAATGTCTTAAATAATATTTAAAAGCAAATTGTTACAAGTGTTTCACAAAAGGTATTCCTTAAATTGAAATCTGAATTTATAAAATTTTACATTTTTTTATAATAAACGATTGACAATACAGATTTTATGGTTTATAATAACCATGAAATAAAAATGGTAAACAACAACCAAGAAGGAGATAGTATGTATAAAATTTATGATTATAAAAAGTTCGAGTATTCAGTTTATGGGATTTTAAGAAATTATAATATTGTTACAAACGCATTTCCTAAAGCTATTGCTATGTCATATTTGCTTTATAGTATCAAGGATATGGATGTGCAAAATCAATATTTAAGATTAGAGGATTTAATTGTATATATAGATGATGAACAACTTAAGAGTTTTGTATTTAATGAATTGAAACTTATTGAAGTGGAAGATATTTTATCGTTGTCATATTTTTCGAAAGAAGAGATACGTTCATTTCTTTTAATTGCTGAGATTTTAAATCCTAAAGAGGCTAGTTATTCAACACCTAAGAGTTTAATTGACTTAGCTTTGAAATTGCTAGAGATAAAAGATGGAGAACAAGTTGGTGATTTATGTGCGGGTATAGGTGCGTTTTGTCGTGAAGGATTATTTCAAAATCCTAACGCAATATATTGCGGGATTGAAATTAATACAGAATATCAAGCAGTAGCTCGTATGAGAACAAGATTGCTAAGAAATATAGGTAAATATAGTATTGTTCAAGGCAATGCTTTAAATCATGAAATAAACATTATGTTTGATAAAGTTTTTTCAAACTATCCGTTTGGCATAAAACTAAAAGATTTGAGTTACGGAAATGACTATATAAATATGATGATTAATCAATGTCCTGAGTTAAGTAAAAGCACAACATCAGATTGGTTGTTTAATTATAAAGTTGCAAATTCAATAAAAGAAAATGGAAAAGCTGTAGTTATAATGACTAATGGTGGAACATGGAATACGATAGATGAACCAATCAGAAAGTATTTTGTTGAAAACCATCTTGTTGAAACAGTAATATCTTTGCCTGAAAAAATGTTTACAACATTTTCTGTCCCAACAACAATGATTGTTTTTAGTCATAATAATGAAAAAATTAATTTTGTTGATGCAACTACACTTTGTGTTCAGGGTAGAAGACAAAATAAGTTTTCAGACAACAATATAGATGAAATAATAAATCTAATAGGTAAAAACACTGATAAGAGCAAGGTTGTAGATTTGAGTAAAGTAAAACAAGAAAGCTTTGTATTAAATCCATCAAGGTACTTATTAAATTACGAAATTGAAAATGGTGAAAATTTTGAAAACTACATTTTATCTATAACGAGAGGAGCTCCATGTTCTGCGGCTGAATTGGACACCATGGTTTCAAAAAGTCCAACAAATTATCAATATTTAATGTTATCTAATATAAAGAATGGTGTTATTGATGATGAACTTCCATATTTAAAATGGATTGAACCTAAATATAAAAAATACTGTTTAAAAAATGAAAGCCTTTTACTTTCAAAAAATGGTGCTCCATTTAAAGTTGCGGTAGCAAATGTTTCTGAAAATAAGCAAATATTAGCAAATGGAAATTTATTTATAATTGAAATAGATAAAACGAAGGCTAACCCTTACTATATTAAATTGTTTTTGGAAAGTGAGAAAGGGAAACAGGCTCTTGCTAGTATTACAGTAGGGGCCACCATTCCTAATATTGGTATTAGTCAATTAAATAAGTTACAAATTCCAAAAAAGAGTTTGGAAGAGCAAAATAACATAGCAAACAAATATTTAGCTGCATTAGATGAGATATCCTTGTTAAAACGAAAGATAAGCAAAATAGAAAATTCTCTAATGGCTACTTTTGATGAATTATAAGGAGTTTGTAATGCGTTCACAAGAAGAAATAGAAGAGATTTTAGATATAATTAGAGAAAAAGTTTGTTTGTCTAACAGGGAAGAAACATTAGATGAATTACTATCTAGCTGGGACATTGAAATTAAACCAAAGTTATCACTTTATGAACCTTATAAAAATGGTAAAATTTTAATTATTGGCCAATCAACAATAGATAAAAATACGATTATGGGAATTGGAAAATCATTAAATATTGATATTAATAGATTGGAATTAGAATTAGATTATTGTAAGGCTAAGAATTACGATTTTAGGAAACTACAGTACAACCCTTTATATCGTGTAATTATAGTAGGTCCATTGCCTCATAAAACGGCTGGAACCGGATGTTCAAGTAGTGTTATTACTGAGATTGAAAATAAAGAGGGATATCCTCGAATCGTAAGGTCGATAGCCAATCAAGAACTTAAAATTACAAAAAGTTCAATAAGAACGGTACTTTCACAGTTATTAAATGAAAATTACATTTAATTTTTGTGCAAAAAATTGTATTATATGATATAATTAATAAGGAGAATTTTATGGCAAAATCAGCAAAGAAAGTAGAAAAAGAATTATCATTGGAAACAGTGCTTTGGAATTGTAGAGTTGCACTTCGTGGTGCAGGAACTATTGAAACAAATAGAGATGCTGTTATTGGTCTTGCTTTTTTAAAATTTTGTGGAGATAAATTTGAAAAATGTAGGGCAAAAATAATTCAAG
>CALWPI010000043.1 GCA_944383385.1 uncultured Clostridia bacterium | reverse complement strand
ATTGTACAAATACCAAATATGTAGATTGATTTTTATTAATGTTAATTTGGACATCAAAATCTTTTAAAATTTCTTTTTCCTTCGCAAACTCAAACGCCCATGTTTTATCATAAGAAAAAACCTCAACTGAACTTTTATCTAAACCTAACATATCCACTCTTTCAACAAACTTACATTAGTATTATTAAATTGTCAATTAAATTATAATCTATTTTTTTGGTTACTTCTGCTTTCAATATTTGTATTCACTTTCTTTATCATTGATTAAAATTGATTATTAATTTTTTTTGTTTTTCCCCATTTCACTTTGCTAACTAAAAAGTAAGTTGATTTGTGACTTACCTTTTATCATACTGTATTTCTCTTTAACAATTGTGTTGATAAAAAATATGATGTGGATTTATTTACAAAACAATTTATATTTTTGAGTTTTCATTAAAATATTTTGACAAGAATAACATGGTCTTATATCATAATATTATGAAATACAAAAATATTGAATTTGATGCTATAGTTGCTACTCCTGGGGTCGGCAAATCACATCTTTGTGACAAATATCCTAATACTTTTGTTGACGTTGACGAAGTAAGATTGCGTTCTAAATATTTTGTACCTGACAACATAACAAGAAAAGAACTTGAACAAACAAAATGGAATCGACCTTTTGCAATTCGTTCAGTTGATTATGTTAAAGAAATGTATCAGCGACTTGATAATTATGTTGAACAAGGTAAAATATTGGTATGTGCACCTCATCCAGAATCTATCAAATATCTGGTGGAAAGGAAAATAAAATTTTGCTTTATTTTTCCAAAAGACGATATGAAAGACGAAATTGTTAGAAGATGTAAAATGCGTGGTAATAGTACCGAAATTTTAATGGAAAATATGAACAATTTTGAGGCTTTTCAAGCAGAAAACAAAAAGGAAAAAGATTCTGTTGTCCATTATATTTATTCTAAAAATGAATACCTTGAAGACATTCTTAAAAAATTTGGTTGCAAATTTTAGTTTTTACAAATCGCTTTCTATCAAAAATCATTAAGAACTTATAAAATTACTAACAGGTTAAAATATTGTCATTTGTTTAACAATAAATCTAGTTTATATAAATGATACCCCACTTATAATGCTTTTCTTTTACAGAAATATTAGATATAATGTAATTGAAATTTAACTATAATCATAAAAATTAATAATGAGGTGATTAGTATGAACAAAATGTGGAAAAAGATTTTTATTTTACTCAGTGCTTATTTAAGTGCAATTGCATTTGCTGTAATTGGCGGCATTCTTTGGTATAAAAAAGATGAAGATGAAGAAATAGATAAAACTCTAAAATTGGCTTTGATTGTGACTTTGATTTTCACTGGGATTTCTGCTTTTCTAGGAATATATAATTATATTGGTGGACTCTGGTCAGATTATTATTTGTCTAATGCATATGAATTTTATAAAGTGATGACAAATCTAGTAAATATTGCAAAAATAATTACATTTGCCACACTAATTATTAAAGAATTTGTAGGTCCATCAAACAATAAAATAATCATAAAACAAACAAAAAACACTCAAAATCAATCTAGCGAAAACACATCAAGAAAAACACTTCTTTTAGATAATAAGAATAATGATAATAAAGACGATGAAAATTAAATAAAATGTCACACAGAAATGCCGTATAATACGGCATTTTTTATGTGTAAAAAAATTGTTGACAAAAAAATTACAATTATTGACAATTGACTTTTTATAATAATTGCATTACAATGATGTAAAATAATATAAAGAGAGATAATTATGGATTGGAACAAAATTTGGCAAGATATTGTAAATTTTTTTACAAATAACTGGTGGAATATTTGCTTATTTTTTATAGTGCTTATCTTTGGTTGGCTGGCTGTCAAAATCGTTTTGGCAATATTAAGAAAAATATTGAGCAAAACAAGAATGGAGCGCATTGCACAAAATTTCTTGATGACGGCAATCAAATTTCTTTTAGGACTAGCCCTACTACTTGTGCTTTTGAGTATTATTGGCATTGAAATAACCGGAATTCTTACCGCAGTGAGTGCACTCATATTGGCAGTAGGTATTGCTCTTGAAAGCAACATGGCAAACCTTGCAAATGGCATAATAATTGTGTCAAACCACATGTTCAAAAAAGGTGATTACATTATTGTTGACGGAGTGGAAGGAAACATAACGGAAATCAATTTTCTGTTCACCACCCTACAAACAACTGATAATAAGAAAATTACCATACCTAACTCGGACATTGTAAACTCCCCTGTTGTCAATCTTGGAGCAAACGCAAAAAGAAGAGTAGAATTTACCTTTTCCGTTGCATATGAAAGTAATGTTGAGTTGGTTAAAAAAGTCGTTGTCAATGTAATGAAAAGCGATGGCAGAGTATATCTTGACCCAGAACCATTTTGTAGATTGAAAACAATGAATGCTTCAAGTCTAGACTTTTTTGCAAACTGTTGGTGCGACAATGAAGATTATTGGGATGTCTATTACTACGTTATGGAATGGGTATACAATGAGTTCAAGAGAAATAATATTTCTGTACCATTCAATCAATTAGAAGTAAGAGATAGAAAAGACAAGCCTCAAAATATAGTTATTGGAAAGTCTTTGCCAAAACGCGTTGAAAAAGAAAGAGCAAAAGAACGTGAGCACTCTATTTTGTTACCTTTAATGAAAGATATTACTTTGAATAAAAAAGAGAAAAAAGAAAAAGCAGAACAAAAGAAAAAGAATGCAAATGTAAAAACCAAAACCAAAACAGTAAAGAAAACAAACCAAAAAACAAAAAATAAAAAATAAAAATCAAAATTAATTGTCGTTTTGCAAACGACAATTTTTTTGTAATTATTTTTAATTTTATAAATGGTATGATATAATGTTTATGTGGTGTGTATGGTAGGAAAATATAAAGTAATTACACTTTGTGGTAGCACAAAATTTCAAGACGATTTTATTAGAGAGCAAAAACGACTGTCACTAGAAGGCAATATTGTGATATCTGTCGGCTTATTTGGTCATGGTGATGACAAGGATGTTGTGACACCAGAAATCAAAAAAATGCTCGATGATATGCATAAAAGAAAGATTGACATGGCTGATGAAATATTTGTTATAAACAAAAACGGTTACATTGGACAAAGTACAAAATCCGAAATCGAATATGCAATCAAACACAATAAAAAAGTCAATTATATGGAATCAACCAAATAAATATTTTTACGGAGTATATATGAAAGAAGAAGAATTAATCAAATTAACACCAAAAGAATTAACAGATATGGGTGTTTGCCCTACTTGTTTAGATAGAAAATATCATGGGGCAATATATGGTGATGATTCTAAATTGTTGGTATACAGAGACGCTGATATTGAATGCCTATTTATTGGCAATCCACGTGCTGATGGACATATGATTATATCAACAGAAAAGCACTATCACGATATGAGTGAAGCGCCAGATTATATTAACGAAAAAATTATTAGATTTGCAAAACAACTAATGATAATTATAAAAAAAGTCTTTGGATGTGAAAGAGTGTATCTATGCACAATGAGTGACGGACCAATGAATCATTATCACATGCAACTCATACCAAGATATGGTTATGAAGAAAGGGGTTCAAAAAATTTTGTCAAACCAAGAAAAGAATATACATACAACGAAGACAAATTTTTGCAAGTAAAAAAACTAATTAATGAATATGCAAAATCTAGTGAAAATAATGATATATAATTAAAATATATTCTTTTTACAAATTATATCGTAATTTTTATTAAAAAATTATAAAATACATTATAACAGATATTTTACAAATACGTTGTTTATGATTGTATTGTTATAATTCAATACTTTTAGATATTGACTGTATAATTGTGTGTAATATAAATTATGTGAGGACAATATGGGAAAATATAACGAAAAATATTTTAATTCTAATCAAATGCATAACAACAAAATAGAAGATTTGGTCACAAAAGACGAAGAAATACTTTGGCAAGGCAAGCCAAAACGCTCTGCTTTTATTTGGTCAAATATCTTGACTCTTTTGCCATTTGCTTTGATATGGCTATTATTTGATGCTGGTTTTATAACCACAATGGTTGTAATTGGAGCATTTGATGGGCCAAATGTATTTTTGATAATATTTACAGTTATTTTCTTTATATTACATCTAACTCCATTTTGGATTTGGCTTGGCAATGCTGTTACTGCATCAGCACGACAAAAAAATACCGAATATGTTTTTACAACAAAAAGAATAATCATTAGAACAGGACTAATAATAGATATTAAAAATATTTATTATATGGACATAGAAAACGTAAATATTCGTGTTGGCATAATTGATAGAATATTAAAAGTTGGCGATATCTATATTACAGGCAAAGACCAAACGGCTGTATTGAATGATTTGGAAAATCCATACCAAGTATTTAATGTACTACAAGAAATAGTCAATAACATCAAGACTGATATGCACTACCCTAACGAGTTGCGACCACAACAAAACAAAGGATATAAAACAAAATATACCGTTGACAAAATAGATAAAGATGACAAAATAGATAAAAAATAAAGTCACTCAAATGTGACTTTTCTTTTTTTGTACTTACGCTCAATATTCTAACAGAATATGTAACCTTTTGTTTGTAATACAAAACAAATTGTAATAATATATTTATATGAAAATAGATAGATTTTGGCTAAAAA
>CALWPI010000042.1 GCA_944383385.1 uncultured Clostridia bacterium | reverse complement strand
TTTTTGCTATCCATAACACTTGTTGCATACTCAATAACTTGACTAACAGGCTTTATTGGTGCAACTGCTAGTGGAGGCCCATAAAGATAACCCCATTCATATGTCATAAGTATTACATAATCAACAATACTGCCTATTGTTTTATAGTCATGTGCTTCATACAATAATCCTGACTGGTCTTCGCTTACCTTTGGTGCAAGTGCGACAGATACAATGTACCCTAGTGGATGAAGTCTATCCACCACATTTTGCAGAAATCTGTTATAATTATCTCTATCATTTGGATATAGATATTCAAAATCAATATTTACACCATCATATCCTTTCGTGTCAATAGTTGATATGATATTGTCAATAAGTGTGTTTTGTACGTCATCATTATTCAATATAATGTTAGCTAACGAACTAGAAAAGGACGCTCCTTCTTCAATATTTGTAATAGTCAAAAGTGGCGCAACACCATATGGCTTTGATGTGTCTAATACCATGGTGTCATTAATTGGAGTCAAATTGCCATCAGGCAAAACTTGATAACTGAACGGACTGACAAATGTCAAGTATGGAGCAGTTCTTTCCATTATATTTTGGTCAATAGGAATAACTGCATAGCCATTTACTACTATTTTATTTTTTGATGTATTATTTAATGGGATATATATAATGTCATTTATTTGCAAATTGTTTGCGTCAATTGTTGGATTATTATTTAGTATATTTTCAATACTTACGCCATAATATTTTGATAATTTATAGATTGTATCTCCACGTTGAATCTTATGTGGGATGTTATCGTTATCAACAACAATTTCTTGACCTATTACCAATTGGTCTGGATATTTCAATTGATTTTGGTATATTAATTCTTCTGGTGTACTACCATATCTTTTTGCAATACTATCAAGTGTATCTCCTTGTACTACTCTGTGTATAACCATATTCACCTACCTTATCTGTTTATATGAATATGGTTCATAAATTGTGTAAAAAAGAGATATCAATATGATATCTCCACATTTATTCTCTATCTTCATCTACATACGTGGCAAGCAAATCTGCGCAATGAAACAGTGCTGCGCAAGGAAATTTCGAATATGCGTCTGACAGAACTGTACCATTTTGTCTAACTCTTGCATCAAAACTGCCCATATGCCAGTTTATTATCATTGCTTCTTGTCTAGTCAGTTTCATAAATCCTGAAATTATATATACGCTCTTTTCTCCATGTCCATATGGCATAGTATCTTCGACAGCATAGTATGGTTTTTGTACCCACGCGCCATTTTCTTTTACGTTACGCATTTCAACTTTATAATAACCAACTTTACAAATATCATGCAAAAGACCACAAATTGCAATGCTTTCGTCACTCAATTTTTCTATATTTTTTTCATTTTTCATCAAATTTGAAAATCTATTGTAGACATTTATTGAATGTTCCACTAGCCCACCTTCATGGCAACCATGAAATTTAGTGCTTGCTGGTGCGACAAAGAAATCAGAGTTTAACAAAAAATCTAATAATTCGTTAGCCCCGTCTCTTTTGATATACTTTTTGTAAATCTTACAAAATTCTTCTTTTGCGTTCATTATTCATCCTTATCATAATCATCAAGTATCTTATTTATATCCATAATATCTGATGTAGTAATAATACCCAAAGGTGCTTCAAGTAATGACCCGGTAGGTGTTATTAGTATACATAATAGTTTTCTATTGTCTGTAAACATATTGAGTACTTTATCAAGAGTAACATCTTTATTTGCAATAGCATAATAGTTGTCGCTCATAATTTCTTTGACGACATCTTCTATATTAGTATTGTTGATATAGTCGTCAATATCAATTTTTTGATAAATCTTTTTACCTAATACATCGGCAATTTTTTGACCATTGGCAACACCAATCAGCATACCTTTTTTAAAAACTGGTATATTACTATAACCGCTTTTGTAACTAAATTCGAGCACGTCTTTTAGTTTTACGTTATATTCCATACAACTGAGTACATTGTTTGACACAGTATTGATTGCCAGTGGTGGCGTACAAATAAGGTCAGCAATTTTTTCAAATTCAACTACAACTTTATCATGTGGTTCAGCAATAATAAAATCATCATTGTCATTATGAACAATGGCATTACGCAACCTTCCATATTCCACCAAAATGTCTTCATATTTTCTAACAATTGAGTTTGTTCTAGCTGCTCTTCTAACAGCTTCTGTGTATGATATACCCCCACGCATATTTAATTGTGTGCGCAAAGCATTATCAATCATATTGTAACTTGTTATAAATCTTCGTGCATTTGAACTATTTATTTTTTCTTCCATATCTTGTTCCTTTTAGTATAAAATATTGTAACATAATAATTTTAGTATGTAAAAAGATTATGTATTATCTTTTGTATTTTTAGACAAAAAAAGACCCTATAAGAGTCTTTTTTTATAAATGTTAGAAAATCATTATGCAGGACAAAACAAGGTTGACAAGCAACAATAAAGCATTCACACTCACCAAAACAATAGATGCAATTCTAATTCCTTTGATATTTGACTTTAATGACAATGTATTAAATATTACACTAATAATTGAAGTCAAAACGGAAGGAATAAAGAAGAACATAAACATTGTGGTAAAAACTTTATATTGGTCGTCAGTTTTCCCTATGGTTGCAGCAAATGCAGCAATATACACAATAGAACATATAAGTGTGATTGCTAAAAATGTTGCTCCAAAAATAAAATACAACAATCTGTCTTCTGATTCCAATGCCCAAGAAGATTTTTTTTCATTAACTTTTGCTGGTTTTTCCACTTTTTCTTCCACAGGTGCTGGTGTTTCTACAACAGCAGTTGTTTCTACAACTGGTTCTTTTTCAACCTTTTTGGTGGTTGTAGGTCTTGTTGTTTTCCTTGTGGTAGTCTTTTTGGTTGTAGTCTTTTTTGCTCCGGTGGTCTTTTTCTCTTCTGCCATTACCCCAAATCCCCCTTTAATATATAATTATGTTATCACACTTTTATTACTTTTACAAACTAAACAAACATATTAGATAATTTATATTATAATTTTATTATGCACAAAAAAAAACAATTTAATTTATTTTTTATAAAAATCATCACATTTTACTATATGTTTGACTAATTTTTAATTAAAATGTTATTATTGTATAATAATAGGAGAAAATTATGTTATTAGACGAGTCTCTAAAATTAATAAACACCTACCAAGGTGAGAATATCCAAGTGAGTTATGTCAAAAACATTAATGGCAAATGGCCACTTACACAAATTGTTGGAGAACTCATATTATGCGAACTAGATAGTGAGGACAATCAATATTTCCCTTATATATCTATAAGGAATAACGGTTCGAGCACGCGCATTCCTTTGTCACATGTTAGTTATATAAAAGCAAATAATGATAAAACATTATTTGAAAATGTATTTGCCCAAAATCAATTTTTGACTGATAGTGAAAAATTAATTCAATTATTCAATGAAGACAAAGATTTTTGTGAAAAAGTCTATTATGCATCAAAAAAATCAACACCACCTGCTGCAACATCAAATGATAATAATGTTGAAAATGAAGAAAAGCTAGAAAAAATACAAGACACAAACACTAATAATAATACAAATACTAATACAAATATAATAACAACAAATATAGAAGATTATAATATTACAAGCGAGCCTGATTTTGGCGAAAAACAAGAAGAATCTCTTAATGAATTGAATTTGTACAATGTTACAATATCGCCAATTACAAATGCGCAAGTTGAATTAAACGGAACAACTTTTCCAACAATAAAGGCTCAACAAATTATTAATCACGACAATTACTAAAAAAAAGACACTGGCAGTGTCTTTTTTAATATCCTTTTTTAGTAACAGTAACGGCCAATGCTCCTGGTCCAATATGACAAGAAACTGAAAGTGATAATGGGTCAAGCACAATGTTTTTGTTTGGGAATGCTTGTTGCACTTCATTCATAAACAATTTCGCTGCTTCCAAATCGTATGTATATGCCATAGCAATTAGTAGGTCATCACTATCGCCACCAAATCTATTTTGTATATCTTTTTTGATAGCGTTTATCATAACAATTTTTGCTTGTTTAACACTCATCACTTTTTGATATGCGTCAAGTTTTTCGCCTTGTATTGTAAGAACAGGCTTGATTTTTAGTAAAGTACCAATAGCAGCCCCGGCAGCAGTTATTCTACCACCCTTTTTCAAATATTTGAGAGTGTCTACCATAATATATATACTGCTATTTGGTCCATTCTTTTCAAGTTCGTCTTTTATTTGTTCGGCTGTAAATCCTTTCTTTACTAATTCTAGGGCATCTAAAACGGATTGTTTGAGAGTGACTGATATTCTTTTGTTATCAACAACAAGCACTCTACCGTCATAGTTTCTTGCAAAAGTCTTTGCTGTGTCACAAGTACCAGATAATCCACTTGACATAGGTATAAATATCACCTTGTCATATTCTTGCAACAATTTGTCCCACGTTTCAGTCAAAGATGCAATAGATGGTTGAGATGTGGAAACATCTGCATTTGACCTCAAAAACTCGAAAAATTGCTCATAATTCAAGTTTATTCCTTCATAATATGTATCTCCATTTATAACAAATGGCATAGGAAGAACAAATACTCCAAGTTTGTCTGCTTCACTTTGTTGGATACCGCTATTACTGTCAGTCATAATCGCAATTTTCATATAAAAATAACCTCTCCGTAAAATATATTACACTATATAGTATTATCATATTGACAAATTTTTCACAACAAAAAAACAACAAAAACAAAAAAATTTTACAAAAAAAGAATATATGTAAAATTGCTAAATTTTTTACAACAAATTTATTGACATAACACTGAACGTATGGTAACATAATAGAGCATTTAGCAGATTATTTGGGGGTATAGCTCAGTTGGCTAGAGCACCTGCCTTGCAAGCAGGGGGTCATCGGTTCAAGTCCGATTATCTCCACCATTATCTGCTAAATCTATATATAGGGATGTAGCTCAGCCGGTTAGAGCACCACTCTGATAAGGTGGGGGTCGGTGGTTCGAGTCCACTCATCCCTACCAGTTAAGGAATTGCATAAGCAATTCTTTTTTT
>CALWPI010000041.1 GCA_944383385.1 uncultured Clostridia bacterium | reverse complement strand
GCTCCGTGTCTATTTCTATTGGTTCTTTGTATTTCTTCAAAATTATTGAATATGCTTGCTATGATACCTTTATTTACCATTTCTATATTAAGCAGTTTTATTAGGTTGTCATCTTGCAAAATAAAATCAGTCAAGTCTCTATCAAAAGCTCTTGGTTTCATACCATCACATATTCTTAATATGCTTGCATCATTTAAGTAATTTTTTTTGCGCAGTCCTTTGATAAATTCAATAATTTTTTGAGAATAGTCGATTGTCTCGACTATTTTTTGACCACGCTTTGATATTCGTTCATAAGTAATCGGTTTTTGAAATGCACCTAAATTGTATAAAAGCAAATTAAAACTATCCATTGCATCTTTTCTAATATTTAGACTTTGAATTGTTTTTTTATAATAATCGAGATTTGCTATGTTTGAAAATTTGCCAAACTCAACATCATCTAACTTTTGATACAACATATAAAACAATTGTGCAACATATTCGTTTTTTAGTTCTTTTGCTATAAATTGCTTATTGTCCCAGTGGTCTAATATGATGCCAACATATGGTGCTTGTTGTGGGCTTAAAACAAGTGTGTCATTGTCAATAATTTGTTCTATATGTCCTGCAATGTTTTTGTCTTTTTGATTAGAAAAATAATTGCGCGAACAAATATACGAGTCGCCTTGTCTTTTGTATTGTAAAAATGGTAAAGCACTATATCCTACTTTTTTTATAGTTGTAGGAATTTGAATTTTTGATAAACTAGAACAATCATAAAATGCATAATCTCCAATTGAGAGTATTTTCTTTGGAATATGAATGTTTTTTATTCCCGACTCCATAAATGCACCTTGACCAATATGCAAAAGATTTTCACAATTTTCAAACGATGTTAGATTTTTGCACTGACAAAATGCTTTTTTGCCAATGCTGACAATACTATTTTTGGAATCAATACTAGACAAATCTATACAACCACTGAACATATATTGTGGTATAGATTTTTGATATTTTGACCACACGACTCTTTCTAGTTGTTTGCAATAGTTGAATATTCCCAAACCAAAATATTTTACATTAGACAAATCAACTTCTTCGATGTTAGAAAATTGAAAGGCACTATCCCTTATGTCATCAACATTGTTTAGTTCAATATTTTTGATTCTATCATTGGACCAAAAAACGTTTTCTTCAATGATTTTTACATGTTTTGGCACACAAAAAACACCATTTTTGATATCATCAAAACTCACTGAAATCAATTTGGTGTTTATTGTTTCCATTACATCTCCTTTTCACTGTCTTCAATATTGAAATTTAGCGTCTTATCTTTTTGATAAATCAATTTTTGTTCTAACCAATCTCCAAAATAACTTTTTTTGCCAATACCATATTCACTAAAATCAATACCTTCAAGATTAGAAGTGCCCAAACTTATTTTATTAACTTGTCTTACAAGGCTATTATTTTTCATACCCACAGCAATTTTTTCTATTGTATTAGTTTTGTTGATTTGGTCATAAATTTTTACAAAATAATCAATTCCCCTCAAAAATGCATTGAAAATTTCTTCTTTATTATTTTCTTTGTTGCTTACTTCAAATGTGTTTATTACACCATATCTTTCGTCTTTATTGATGTACATTGTTGCCTTTGCTATAATCTCACCACTTTGATTTTTTACAACAAGATTTTGTACATCTGGTCTAATGATACTTGCGTTCATTATTCCAAAACCATTGCCATTGATGTGAGCACAACAATTGCAGTATTTACCCAACATAAAGTTTATAGGGTCACTCTTTTTCAGCCACTCAAATTGATACTCAAAATTCTTTTCGTTTTGTAAAATATCATTAGATATTTTTGCAACATTATTGTTTGCTTGATATACACTATCTAATAAATCATTATTTGCAGAATCAACGCTAAAAATATTATCCGGTATATGATTTTGTTTTCTTGTTTGATTTATTTCTTTTGCTATATCAAATCCTCTTTGATTTACTTTGAATTTGTCAAACAATTCTGCTATTTTTTCTGTTTCTGGCGTAATATCATTGTATCTATTTTGCAAGAAATAATTTACTATTACTTTAACTGTTGGTTTTAACTGTCTTTGATTTCCTTTATTTGATGAGTTGGTCCTTTGTATATCGTCAAATTCATTATAGCTTCTTGCAATAGTATTTGGAGATACAATTTCTCTTTTCATTAGTTCTACAAAGTTATCATCTTTTAAGATAAAATCACTATATTCTTTTTTGAAACCATCAAGTTCCATATTGGCTAGTATGGCGCTCCAATTGATTGATTTATCCTTAATTTGTCTTTTTATAAACTCTGCAACTTTTTGTGAATAATCAATAGAATTGTCTTGCTCATTGCCTTTTTTAGAAATCTTATGAATTTGTACAGAACCTACATATCCACCTAAATTATAAAACAATTTTAGTATGGCTTTTTTATTATTATCATTCATATTTTTGCAGTTGCTCAATAAAACATCACAAAATTTGTTGTCAGCGTTTTTAACAAAATTTACAAATTTTTCGCTATCCATTTCGTCATAATAATATTGATAAGCATAGCGCACATTTTCTCTTTTTATATCTTGTAGCAATTTTTCTTTATTATCCCAACAACGAAGCAATAGATTGATTTCACCGTAGTTTTTTGGATTTATAAAAAGAATATTGTTAGGAGAAGCAACTACACTTTTGATGACGTTGCCAATTTTTCTTAGTGATCCATACACATTGTTACAGAATTCAAATCCGTCACTATGTTTTATGATAGTATAAAATGGTAAGGCCCTTTCACCAATATAAAAAATTTCCGTTGGCAACGAAAAATGATGTAATTTTTTGCAACCACTAAAAGCATTTTTATCAATTGCTTTTAGTTCTTCACCCGTATTACATATGCGCAACCTAAAACAATTCTGGAATGCGTTGTTTTCAATTCTTCTTACATTAGGTATGCTGACTTCTTGTAAATACATACAATTTTCAAAAGTTGATTCTTCTATAACCTCAATATTTTTTGAAATATTAAAATTCTGTAAATGATAGCAATTTTTGAAAGCTTTTTTCCCAATTTTTTGCAAATATTCTGTGGTTTGAAGTTGGGTCAACCTGACACATCCAGCAAAAGCCGAATCCCCAATGCTAGAAACTAATAACGTATTATCAACACTCAAAAGAGATGGGCAATTATAAAACATACCATTAGGAATATGTGTGACACCGTTTAACAATTTCACCTTTTGCAGGTTTGTACAACAGAAGAATACCTTTTCTCCAAATGTACTAACACTTTTTGATAAGTCCATTGTTCTAAGAGATGTACAGTTTGCAAAAGCAAAACTTCCTATTTCCCTTACATTTTTTTCAATATTGATACTTTTTAGATTAATACATGTGCTAAAAGCACCCGATGGAATAGATGCAATATTTGACGACAAAATTACCTTTTGCAAATTTTTGCAATTTGCACACATTTCGCTCGAAATAACAGTAACAGAATTTGGCATACGCAATTCTTTTATATTTGTTTTTGCAAATGCTCGCACGCCAATTTTGTCTAATTTTTTATTAAATTCCACATTTTCTAATGCTGAACCAAAAAATGCTCTGTCACCAATATTGATTAACTTTTTAGATAATGTTATATTTTTTAATTTTGTGCAGCCTGAAAAAACGTCATCACCAATTGCTTGTACATTTTTACCTAAAATGACATTTTCTAAATTTGTATCATTTGCAAAAGCATTATTAGCCACAAGTTTTACACTTGATGGTATCACAATTTGACGTAAGTTTGAACAATTAGCAAAACTAAATTGCGAAATCTCTTTTAATTTTTTGCTTGTAATTTGGATTTTTTCAATCCCACTTTTTTCAAATGCTTTTTCATTTATTTTTCGAACTTTTTTAGGAATAACAATTTCTTTCAATTTCGCACAATTATAAAAAGCATGTCCCCCGATTTCTGCAAGATTCGAAGACAAATCTATTTCTTCCAAATCGTCATTATACCAAAATGCTTTGTTGCTTATTACTTTAACAGACTTTGGCATAACGACTTTTTTTAGTCCTTTTTGTGCGGCACAAGAAAGAGAAGCAATGGTTTTTACTCCTTTTGGAATATACAAAACTCCATCTTTAATATCTTTTTCATCAATACTTATTAAAATATTATTTTCTATTTTCATAATTACTTTCCATAATAATTATAAAACAGCAATTTTTGAGTGTCAATATGCAATTTTATAAAATCGACATATAAAAAAGGCAATCTTTATTGTTCTAATAAAGCTTGCCATTTTTTTATTTCAACATCACTCATATCTTCTATATTTTCTAAACGATATGGAATTTTTAATTCTTTGTACTTGCTCACACCTATTGTTCTATAAGGCAATAATTCAACTTTTTCAACATTTTTGAGCTTTTTTACGTAGTCTTTTAATGCTAAAATGTTTTTTTCGTTATCATTTATTGTGGGAACAATAACTTGTCTTATCCAAAGTTTGTTGCCACTTTGTTGAACTTGTCTTACAAATTCATTAAAGTAATCAATGCTTTGTCCAGTCAACTTTTTGTATTCTTCTTTGTCAACTGCTTTTATATCCAAAATAATTAAATCAGTGTATTTTAGTATCTCTTTGTATTCTCCATATCCAACACCGGCAGTATCTATTGCAGTATGAATGTTATTTTTTTTACAAAGTTTCAAACATTCAAGTAAAAAATCTGCCTGCAACAAAGGCTCTCCACCCGAAAAAGTCACTCCACCAGTTTTGCCATAATAATTTTTATATCTCAAAATTTTGGCAATCAATTCTTTTGGTGTGTATTTTTGACACAGTTTTTCCTTTTGCCATGTTTCTGGATTGTGACAATATGCGCACCTTAAATTACAACCTTGCAAAAACACTACAAATCTAATTCCAGGGCCGTCTACCAACCCCATAGTTTCAATACTATTTATGTTGCCATATATCTCTTGCATACTACCCTCAAATCTTTTCGTGGAACGTTCTAGAAATGACTTCTAGTTGATGTGCACGACTAAGTTTTGTAAAATTAACAGCATATCCCGACACTCTTATCGTTAGTGTTGGATATTTTTCTGGATTATTCATAGCGTCGATGAGTTTTTCTCT
>CALWPI010000040.1 GCA_944383385.1 uncultured Clostridia bacterium | reverse complement strand
ATAACAAATAGTACAAATTACTATTGTTTTGGTATATTTTCTCACACACACTTTCTTTTAGTTGTGCAAAATATTGTCCATCTACAAGTGCGCGTGTTACATGGGAGAGGACATCAACATACAATTCATTTTTAGGACTTTTATTGTAAAGATACAACACGAGATTCATATATTCATCAATGTTACCAACGTTGTTGTTACGTATTTCATCTAATATATTATGTGTTGCGTTAGAAACAATATTGTTTGGACTAATATTGATACTGTTGTCTATAAGTGCAAGTTCAATGATTTTGTTTGCACGCCTGACTCTAAATTTTTTGTTTATAAACAACGAAGAATATATAACAAACCATACAAACGATAGCATTGTCAACATACATTGCATAATTGCGACATTGTATGCACCAAGTATGTGGGAAACAAGTCCAAACACAATATATTCTATTAGCAATATGAATAGGTCCAAATGACCAATTTGGAAAAAAGTTGGCTTTATATTATAAATTTGTTTTTTGTTGATTCCCAGCGTATACTCATCACACATATGATATGTGATAACAAGTATCAAAAGTGCAGGGGTTAAGATAATGCTTGATATTATCAAACAAACTTGCGATAGATATCCATTATTTGTGTTTGGAGTAAAATAGTATACAACAAAAGATATTCCAATATTTAGGAGAATACTTGCTAAAATATAAATCACAGAATGACCTTTTCGCATGTTGTTGTATGTTTTTTTGTTGTCAACTTTTTGACGTATTGTTTGAGACATATTTCACCTATTATCTGTACAGTTATTGCACATATATAAAATTATATAATGTACACAAAATTTTGTAAAGTATTATGTAAATAATAGTATTTATAGCATTTTTATAAGAATTATAATTGACAAAATTGCATTATTATGGTAGATTACTAACGAGCCACATGGAATGGGTAGCAAGCAATATTGAAATAGGATATTCACCTATTGTCCAGTGAGTTTGGGTAGAGGAGGTAAATTTTATGTACGCTATAGTAGTAACAGGTGGCAAACAATACAAGGTGAGCCCAGAAGACATTATCAAAGTTGAGAAGCTTGATAACAAAGTGGGCGAACAAATTAGTCTTGATGTTGTTATGCTAGTTGACGGAGACAAGGTACTCGTAGGAGATGCTTGCAAATCAACAAAAGTTGTTGCAGAGGTAGTAGAACACGGCAAGGGCGAAAAAATCGTTGTTTACAAATACAAACCAAAGAAGAACGTTCGTCGTAAGCAAGGTCACAGACAACCTTATACTGCAATAAAGATTGTTTCAATCAAATAATGGAAGATTATATGACAGAGGCAAAATTTTATAAATCCACAAAAGGATACACTACAATTGAGTGTATTGGGCATACAGGTTATGCCGAGAGTGGAAAAGACATTGTATGTTCTGCAATATCCAGTGTGATAAATACTACGCTTGTTGGGCTCAAAAAAGTTTTGGGGGTCAAAGTGTTAGTCAAACAAATGGAAGGTGCTGGGTACATACGAATAGATATTCCAAATAATATGGTAGGGGATACAAAAGTAGAATTGCTGATTGCAACATGTTTTGAAAGTATCAAAATGCTTGCCAGAGATTATAAGGAATATATCAAATGGGAGGTAATAGATGATGAAATTTAATATACAACTATTTGCTCACAAAAAAGGTCAAAGCAGTACAAAGAATGGTCGTGACAGTGAATCTAAAAGATTAGGCGTCAAACGCGCTGACGGTCAAGAAGTGCTTGCTGGCAATATTTTAGTACGTCAAAGAGGTACAAAAATTCGTCCAGGCAAAAATGTGGGCTGTGGAAAAGATTATACACTATTTGCACTTGTAGATGGTGTTGTTAAGTATGAAAATGCTACTCGTGACAAAAAACAAGTAAGCGTATATCCAAAAGAGAAATAATTCTTTTTGTTGTCAAAGGTAGCTTTGACAACTTTTCTTTATAAGGGACTTTAATGAATTACGATATAGAAAAAGGCAAGATTATTGTACACGATTTGGAGAGTTTTGATATCCGTCATATCCTTGAATGTGGACAGGTATTCAGGTATAAAAAACTAGGCACTAATTGTTATGAAGTGTATACTTTGAACCACAAAGCCACACTCACGAGACAGAAAACCTATGTAGAAATATTGTGTGACGATGAAAAATATTTCGTAAAGTACTTGGATTTAGATACAAACTATGATAAAATAAAATTAGTTCTATATGAGGACGATATGATAAGGGACTCAATAGACTACGGCAAGGGTATTAGGATACTGAAACAAGATGTGCTAGAAACTATCATTAGTTTTATCATTTCAGCAAACAACAATATTCCAAATATCCGTCGTACTATTGAGAGAATTTGCACCGATTATGGCAAGAATATGGGCGACTATTTTGCTTTTCCTACATTAGACGAACTCAAAAAAATTCCAAGAGAATATTTTAGACAAATCAAATGTGGGTATAGAGCAGATTATCTCGCAAATACTATTGCAATGATAGGTGACACGTTCGACCTAGAAGAGTTGCAAAGACTTGACACAAAGACGGCAAGAGAAAGATTGCTAACTTTGAGTGGAGTAGGACCAAAGGTGGCTGATTGTGTGTTGCTATTTGGACTTGGCAAAACCGATGTATTTCCTACGGACACATGGATAAAAAAAGTCTACTGCGACACATATGGAGACACCAAGATGTCGGCAGTGGCTATTTCTCGTGCATTTGTAGCCAAATACGGTAATCTATCAGGTTATGCCCAGCAATATCTATTCTATGGTAAAAGGGAAAATTTCGGAGGAAGAAAGAAAGATGAATAAAAGAAAAATTGCATTGCTAGTAGATGTTGATAACGTCAAAATTAGCAAAGAAGCTATGCTTGAATTGTTCGACAAACTAGAAGAAATGGGAGATGTAGTATTTTGCAAGTTCTACGGATACAATGATAGAAAACATTTGTATCTATCAGATATTATCGCAAAATATGGATATGAGACAGCTCCATTTATGAGACTAAAAAAGAGATTTAGTCAATTAGACAATCGTATCGTTGTTGATGCTATCAAATTGGTATATACAAAACCAGAAATCAATACATTCTGTATTGTTGCAGGTGATGGGGATTTGTCATACACATTGGCAGAACTAAGGTCACATGACAAATATTTGATTGACATCAATAGTGAATATGCCGAGGTCAATGAACACATGTTTGATGAACATATTGTTCTAAAAAATATCAATGCACCTGTTGAAACATACAAACCAAAGTCCAAAAAGACAGTTTCAATTCCAAAGATTAAAAGGACAACAACAAAGACAGAAAAAGTTGAAAAGACTGTGCCTGTCACACAACAAGAACCAGAAGATTTGGAAGCATACATCGAAGATGAGTATGTCGAGGACAAAGAGGGTGGATTTGATGGCACATTGTCAGACATTTTGTCCGATATTACTGCTAGAACAAGTGCGCTAGATTTCTCAACAAAAGACAATATGGAAGAGAAAGAAAAACTCATTAGAGACATTGAACATTTGCTATCTATCCAATATGCAAAGGGACAAGGAACAAACAGTCCAAACGAAGATATTCGTCAAATCTTTGAAGAACTAGAAGATTTGGTCAAAGACATGAAATCTGCTCTATAATTAAAAAATATTAAATGGTGGCTATATGTCACCATTTTTTATTATTTATATACAAATATATATATTAATAAATTTATACAAATTTTATTAAAATGGGTATTTTCAATTCTTATTTTATGTGATACAATATAATTGTTTAGGAGGGAATATGTGGCAAGAATTTGTATCTTTGTTTACTGATTTTGGATACATTCCTATGATAATATTGGCCCTTGGACTCATACTATGTATTATTGAACTTTTTGTACCAGGATTTGGTGTCTTTGGTATACTTGGTAGTATATTTGTTATAGGTTCTGTTATTGCAAGAATGATGATGGGTGGAACGGGTTATCAATTAGTTATTATGATAATTACTGTCATGATTATATTGGCATTGGCTGTACTGGGATTAGTCGCAATGAGCAAACTCAAATGGATACATTCTCCTTTCATTGAAAAACAAACGACATTGCCTACAAACTACCACAAGGAAATAGAAAATTTGCAAATGCTCGTTGGTAAAAGTGGTGTAGCTATTACCAATTTGAGTCCTATTGGTCACGCTTTGATTGATAACGTCGATTATGAAGTGTTGGGTGATGAATACATAAGTGCAAATACTTATATCAAAGTGGTAAAGGTCGAAGACAAAAATATTTATGTTACAAAGGATAATCGTTAGGGGGAAATACTATGTTAAACATGTTGTTGGTTAATACTAGTTTGTATATACTTATTGGAGTATTGAGTGTTGTCATACTTTTAATTGCAGTATTTTTTGCATTAGTGCCAGTTAATATTTGGCTTAGAGCATTAGTATCTGGCGCACATGTGTCAATGGCAAGGTTAATTGGGATGAAAATAAGAAAGATTGATATTGGCATGCTCATTGATAACTATATAAATGCAAAAAAAGCAGGGGTCAAAATCACAATTGATGATTTGGAAACACATTATCTTGCAGGTGGTAATGTAGCAAGAGTGGTGGATGCACTTATTACTGCACATGGCGCACAAATCAATTTGCCAGTGTCAACGGCAAAGGCAATTGACCTTGCAAATAGAGATATACTAAAAGCCGTACAAAACAGTGTCAATCCAGTAGTCATTAGAACACCAGAGATTTGCGCCGTCAGCAAAGACGGAATTGAATTAAAAGTCAAAGCAAGAGTGACTGTTAGAAGTGATGTCAACAAACAAATTGGTGGTGCAGGAGATGACACAATTATCGCTAGAATTGGTCAGGGTATTGTCACAACTGTTGGTAGTGCAGAAACACACCAAGTAGTGCTTGAAAATCCAGATTTGATTAGTAAGACGATATTAGAACAAGGACTTGATGAAGGTACAGCATATCAAATACTGTCTATTGATATAGCAGATATTGATGTTGGTAGAAATATTGGTGCTCAACTCGAAGCCCAAAGAGCCGAAGCCGATATGCAAATTGCTCAAGCAAGAGCAGAAGAAAGACGCGCTATGGCAACGGCAACTGAACAAGAGATGCGTGCAAAGACGCAAGAAATGCGTGCAAAACTAATAGAGAATGAGGCTACTGTTCCACTCTCCATTGCAAAAGCATTTGAACAAGGTCAATTAGGAGTAATGGATTATTATCAACTAAAAAATGTTGTTGCTGATACAAATATGAGAAATGCGATAGGGGGAACTAACAATACTTCACACGCATTTACAATCAACAATCCAAAGGATAAACAGTAATGAATGAATTGTTTTATTTCTTTATACCAGTAGGAATATTATTTTTGATATTGTGCTATTATTTTATAAAGAAACAACTAAAAACCCACAAGAAAAAAGCACAACCACAAAAACAAGAAAAACCTGTTGAAGAACCTAAAAGTGAGGGGGTCAAATATAGCAACAATAATTATTTGAAGATATCTATTCCAGAAGAAATAAAACCCAAAGAAACAGCGCAACAAGTTGAAGACAGCATAGTCGAAGTAGATGAAAATACTTTTATTATTCGTGATGAAGAAAAAGAATTCTATGGCGAAGATGTAGATGATTTTGATGAAAATGATTTGGAAGGCAGTTTCCAAGAACAAGAAGAATTAGTGATATTAAAAAATACTGAAATCAAACCAACACCTGTAAAACAAAATTCAATAGCACAACAATTTTCTTCATTATCTCCTGAAATGAAAGCCATGATGTTTACAAATGTTTTAGATAAAAAACATAAATAATTTAATGTGCCATATGGCACATTTTTTTATTGCTAATATTTTTTGTTTTT
>CALWPI010000039.1 GCA_944383385.1 uncultured Clostridia bacterium | reverse complement strand
TTGTTGTACCATTCAAGATTTTTGATGGGTTTCGTTACAATAGTAGAAGTGACGAATTTGTCACAAACTATATTGTTATTGACAAGAGTGTAGTCAAATCCTGTCGCAAGTACTATATCTTTTGCTTTAATTGTTTCACCATAAGTAGTTCGTGCAATAAGATATTGTCTTTGTCTTGTTATATCTACAATTGTTGTGTTTTCGTATATATTTGATTGATTGCTGGCATTTTCTATAAATTGTTTTTCAAGCAAATATGGGTTGCATTCAGCCCCACCATTTTTGCAATACAATCCACACTGTATATCAAATGGAAACGGATTGTTTGTTTTGTCAATATACTTTACATCTAGTTTTGTATTTTTTCTAAACTCATATTCTCTTTTGAATGCACTAATATCTTTTGTTTTATTAGAATAGACCAAAGTATCCTTTTTAGCAAACTGACAGTGATTACCATATTTTTTTGTAAACGCATCTAACTTACTAATTGAATTCAATCCTGCGAAGTATACTTGTCTTATCATTTCTTCGCTCAAATTGTCTTTTAAGTCATAGGCAAAATCGTCTAATTGATACTCCAAAAGTGCCGTTGCACACGATGTACAACTATGTCCCAGTCTATTTGATTCTACAAGTATTGTATTATATTTTTGTGACAAAAAATAATTTGCCACAGCCCCACAAATACCTCCACCAATCACCAAAATATCGCACGTAATATTTTTTGTAAGATATGGATATTGTTTTATTTTATTTACGCCTTGACAAAAATATGGCACACCTTTTACAAATTGCATAACTATCTCCTTTTTTAAGAATATTTTGTGCAATTTTTGTTGTTATATTTTCCCTCCTCATAATAATTTATTTTTTATATAAATTATGTTATAATACTGCATATGTTATGAATTAAGGAGATTATATGCTAAAACTAGTTGATTTTACAAAAGTGTATCCAAATGGTAAAGTTGGCGCTGACCATATCACACTTGATATTCACAGTGGAGATATATTTGCTTTCATTGGTCCTAATGGTGCAGGCAAAACGACCACTATAAAGTGTATTGTGGGCATACATCCTATCACCAGTGGTGATATCTTGGTGGATAATGTATCTATAAAAACTGACCCTATTGCTGTCAAAAAAATGATTGCATATATTCCAGACAATCCTGATATATACAGTGCTCTTACGGGTATTCAATACATAAATTTGATAAGTGATATATATAATGTTAAAGTTCAAGAAAGAAAAGAACTAACAGAAAAATACGCCAAACTATTTGGCCTTTTTGATGATTTGACAAAGCCTATTTCTAGTTATTCTCATGGTATGAAACAAAAATTGGTAATAATTTCTAGTTTGGTCCACCGTCCAAAATTACTTGTTATGGACGAACCTTTTGTTGGACTTGACCCAAAAGCAAGTTTTGAATTAAAAGAAATAATGCGTGAATTTTGTAAAAATGGTGGAGCTATATTCTTTTCAACACACGTTCTTGACGTAGCAGAAAAGTTGTGCAACAAAGTGGCCATCATTAAAAATGGTAAAATTATCAAATGTGGCACTATGACCGAAATCAAAAAAGACAAATCACTTGAAGAAGTCTTTTTGGAGACAGAAGATAATGCGTAATATTTTGCTCCTTATAAAAAATGAGATAAATTGTGCGTTAGGCTTTTTGCAGGGCAAAAAAAATAGGAAGAAAACAAGCGTTGCTGTTTTGCTTTTTGTTTTGTTGTTCGTAGGCTTTTGCGTGTTATATGGAATGCAAATATATGGGCTTTTTGCAACAATGAACAGTCAGGAACTTTATAAGATACCTGTTTACAATAGTTATTTGATTGCATTGTTTGTTATAGTGATGTTGGCTTTTCAAAAGATATCAACAAAAAACACTACAAATGACAGTGACTTACTTTTGTCAATGCCAATTAAAAAATTTGAAATCGTTATTGCAAAAACTATTGGAAGATATGCTTTTGACCTAATGTTTGTTTGTGCGTTTATCTTGCCAACTATTGTTTTGTATTCGTGGCAAATCACTTTATCGGCTTCATTTATTTTATGGAACATACTTATCATATTTTTGCTACCATTATTTTCTTGTGGACTATCTTATATACTAAATTTTGTTGTTAGTAAATTGTTTAACAAAATTCGTTACGGCAATGTACTAAAAATAATTTTTGGTTTGTTATTTTTTGGATTATTTCTTGCTTTATATTTATCTACTACATTTTCCTATGGTAATGTTGATATAGACTCTGTTGATGATTTTACAAAAAGAGTTTTGCCTGTTTATTGGCTAGTAGAACTGGTGTTTTCTAATAATTTATTATATTTGTTATTTATAGCATTATGCACAATATTACCATTTGTGTTTGGTGTTACATTATATACATTAAATTTTGGTAAAGATTTGTACAGTTATAATCAATCAAACAAAAAACTTTCTTATTCAAACAAAGGATTGTTCCGTGGGTTATTGCACAAAGAGTTTGCAAGATATTTATCTTCACCAATATATATCTTTAACACAATTTTTGGTCCTTTGCTACTTGTAATATTTAGCATATTTATTTTGATAAAAGGCAGTGACGGAATTTCTCAATTATTACAAATACAACTTGATAATAATTCTATTATTTTTTACTGTATAATAATATTTGGATTTTTAACAGCTACAACACTCATTAGTTGTTGTTCAATATCTTTAGAAGGAAAAAATCTTTGGATATTAAAAAGTACCCCAATTAAAAACAACCAAGTCATACTAGCAAAAACATTACCAAATGTTTTGATAATGATACCATTTATATTGGTTTGCGCTATTATTATAAACATTAAATTGCAAGCAAATATATCACAATGGTTATTTTTGATTATAATACCTGTTTTGCTCAATTTGATTTGTTCGTTTGGTGGAGTTTTTATCAATATTCTTTTTCCAAAATTAAATTGGGATAATGAAGCACAAGTTGTAAAACAAAGCGCAAGTGTTGTTATCACAATGTTATTTGGTATTGTTCTTGCTATGCTTCCAATTGCGCTTCAATATATACCAAATATTAATATGTCAATGATTGGTTATTTAACAATCGTGATATATAGCGTAATACTAATAGTTGTTATATCATTCTTATTTACTGTTGGTAAAAAGAAATTTGAACAATTAGTTGATTAAAATTAAAAACAAAAAAAGTGGATTTCTCCACTTTTTATTTTGCTTTTTGTTCGTCTACGTAACTACAAGCATATATTGCTGAAATTGAACCGTCGGCCGTTGCTGTTGTCAGTTGTCTTATTGTCTTTGTCCTACAATCTCCTGCAACGTAAATACCTGGCACATTGGTTTGACAAAATTCGTTACCTATAATATAACCCATTCTATCCATTGCAACCAAATTTGTAAATGGTGCATTGTTTGGTTCTTGACCAATAGAAATAAACAATCCATTTATGTCAACCAATCTATTTTGTCCGTCAACGTTTAATTCGACTTGTTCGAGTTTGTTCTCTCCTAAAAGTTTTGTAATCTGTGCATTGCATATTATTTCAATGTTTTCTTTTGCCTTTATTCTCTTTTTTAAGGTGTCTTCACATGTTAGTTGTGGCAAATTTTGAAACAAATATACTTTTGGACAAATATTAGATAGATATAATGCATTTTGCACAGCAGTATTACCACCACCCAGCACGCCTGTTATTTGACCTTTGTAAAAATCTCCGTCACACATAACACAATATCCTATGCCGTGTCCCAAATACTTTTCTTCGTCAAGACCACGTATGTGTCTTGGTTTTGAGCCTGTTGCTATGATTATTGCATAACATTCATATGTATTATATTCAGTGATTACTTTTAGTATTGTGCCTTTTTCAACACTTGTGACCTTTTCAAACTCAAAATCGCAACCACAAGATTCTGCTTGTTCGTACATTTTATCAACAAGGTCACTGCCTGATATTTGTGCTTGTGAAGGATAATTTTCTACCAGTGGACTAGATGCAATCTGTCCACCGATAGCGTCTCCTTCAAGAATCAATACTTTTTTGCCTGCTCTTGCACTATAAATGCCTGCCGTAAGCCCACTTGGGCCTGCACCAATTATTATTATGTCGTACATTATTTCACCTTATTTGTTTCGATATATGCTTTGATATTAGATAGATTGACATATTTATCTGCAAATCCACCTGTAATTACTACTAATGTAGGTGCTGTTGTAATATCAAATGATTTTGTAAGTTCTATATTGTCATTTGCAATTATTTCTTCAAAAGGAATGTTTGCTTTTGCAAGTAATGTTTTTGCCATTTTACAGTTTGGACAAGTAGTTGATGCAAACAAATATACTCCGTCTTTTAGTGGGCAAGCATCGTGTTTTTCTTCTTTCTTGCCACAATCATAATCGTATAGGTCTGTGTGTTTTTTGTCGCTATTTATAAATGTCTCTGCATCATAAGTCTTTCTTTGTTTGAATTCTTGTGCTTTTCCGTCATTCCAGTTTTTGACAGGACGATAGTATCCTGTGATACGACTGTATATTTCACAAGGCTTTCCACATTTTGGACAAGTGCTTTGTTCTCCTGCTAGATATCCATGTTCTCTACAAATTGAATATGTTGGAGACATTGTATAATATGGCAATTTATAATTATCTGCAATCTTTTTAACAAGATTTGCACATGCCTTCCAATCTTTTAATCTTTCACCTAAGAATGCATGGAAGACTGTACCTGATGTATATAATGTTTGCAATTTGTCTTGAATATCAAGCGCTGTAAACAAATCATCAGTATATCCAACAGGCAAGTGACTGCTGTTTGTATAGAATGGCGTTTCTCCTTCCTTTGCAGCTGTAATGATATCAGGGAATTTTGCTCTGTCATGTTTTGCAAAACGATATGTTGTACTTTCTGCTGGTGTTGCTTCCAAATTGTATAGGTCGCCATACTTTTCTTGATAGTCGGACAATCTATTTCTCATATGGTTGAGCACATCTTCTGCAAATTTTTGTGTCTTTTCGTGAGTCAAGTCAGCTCTCAACCATTTTGCATTGAGACCTACTTCGTTCATACCTATAAGACCAATTGTCGAGAAGTGATTGTTGAATGTGCCAAGATATCTTTTTGTATATGGATAAAGTCCTGCGTCTAATAATTTTGTAATGACTTCTCTTTTGATTTTTAGAGAGCGTGCAGAAATATCCATGAGTTTGTCTAGACGTTCATAGAAATCTCTTTCGTCTTCTGCAAGATAAGCAATCTTTGGCAAGTTGATTGTAACAACGCCAATACTACCTGTGCTTTCTCCTGAACCAAAGAACCCACCGGATTTCTTTCTTAGTTCTCTTAGGTCAAGACGAAGTCTGCAACACATACTTCTAACATCGCTTGGCTCCATATCGCTATTGACATAGTTACTAAAATATGGAATACCGTATTTTGCTGTCATTTCAAACAAAAGTTTGTTGTTTTCTGTCTCTGACCAGTCAAAATCACGAGTAATAGAATATGTTGGAATAGGATATTGGAAACCACGACCATTTGCGTCTCCTTCTAGCATTATTTCAATAAATGCTTTGTTTATCATATCCATTTCTTTCTTACAATCTTTATACTTGAATGGCATTTCTTTGCCACCAACTATTGCGTTTAGTTCTGCCAAATCATTTGGAACAGTCCAGTCGAGCGTGACGTTGGTAAATGGTGCTTGTGTACCCCAACGAGAAGGAGTATTGACACCATATATAAATGATTGAATACATTGTTTGACCTTTTTATATTCCAAATTGTCCACTTTGACAAAAGGTGCAAGATATGTATCAAATGATGAGAATGCTTGTGCTCCTGCCCATTCATTCTGCATGATACCTAAAAAGTTGACCATTTGGTTACATAGTGTGGACAAGTGTCTTGCAGGTGAACTAGAAATCTTACCTTCAATGCCACCCAAACCTTCTTGAATGAGTTGTTTTAGACTCCAACCAGCACAATATCCTGTGAGCATTGACAAATCGTGCAAATGAATATCTGCATTTCTGTGTGCGTTCGCAATCTCTTCATCATACACTTCACTCAACCAATAATTTGCAGTGATTGCACCTGAGTTTGACAAAATAAGTCCACCAACAGAATATGTAACTGTTGAATTTTCTTTGACACGCCAGTCATTAATTTTTAAGTAATCATCAACAATCTTTTTATAGTCTAGTAGAGTGTTTTTTGCATCACGAAGTTTTTGTTGTTGTTTTCTGTACAAAATGTATGCCTTTGCAACATTGCTATAACCTGCTTCGATTAACGCAACTTCGACACTGTCTTGTATATCTTCGACAGTAACAATATTTTTTTGCACTTTTTTATTGAAATCTGCACTTGCACGCAATGCTAGCAAACTCAA
>CALWPI010000038.1 GCA_944383385.1 uncultured Clostridia bacterium | reverse complement strand
AACAATATAGTTTGTGACAAATTCGTCACTTCTACTATTGTAACGAAACCCATCAAAAATCTTGAATGGTACAACAACGCATTAGTTCAAGATTACCTTGACCCATATCATTATATGAGAATTTTGCCAGATAATAGAATTATATATGGTGGGAAAGACTTTACTTGTCCTAATGATAATATTGATGAAAAAAAGGTACAAAAAAGTATGTCAAACTCGAAAAAGATTTGAAAAAGATGCTTAATAAATTTTGTGATAAAATAGTAATAGATAGTTGCTTTTGTGGCGTATTTGGTTCAACAGAAAACAATCTAGGTTACATTGGATATAGTGGAACAAAAGGGGTGTATTATTTTTATAGTTGTGGGGCAAATGGAATAATAAATACAATGTTTGGAATATATGTGTTGCTTGATAGTCTAGAAAATAAATCCAACAAATTTACAAAAATATTTTCTCCTTTGAGAGAAAAATAATTATTTGACATTTGTTAAAAATTTTTTTATCATAATGGCAGGAGTACAAATGAAATTATATACAGGAATTATTGGAGGGGGACTCGCTATTATAGCAACAATCAACTTGCTACTTGGCACATTTACCCCACTATCTACAATATTGTGGGTACTGACTCTTGCTATTGCATGTGGACTAATTGACGGAGTTGTCACCTTGACTATTCATCTAATGCCTAAAAAGATGTTTTTACCCAACAAGCGTTGTTATGAAATTAGTGACAGACAAGAAAAGTTATATAAAAGATTAAAAGTGAAACAGTGGAAAGATTATGTTCCTGACCTTGGACAATTTTGTAAATTCAAGAAAAATAAAATCCAAAATCCAAAAGACCCAAATTATTTATATAAATTTTTAGTTGAAAATTGTTATGCTGATGTCTTGCATACAATATCTGCATATTTTGGATTTTTTGTAATGTTGATAGCGCCAAATGGTATGGTTTGGACAGTTGCTTTCCCAATTGCTATAATAAACTTTATTATAAATATAATGCCTGCCATGATACAAAGATACATGCGCCCAAGACTAATATCTTTATATAATCGAGTTTGTGAACCACATAAACAAATAAATGTATATTCAAACGAAGAAGAAGTTGAGGTCGAAAACGACAACAGAAGATAAAAAGTGCAAGACAATTATAAAAAAGTCTTGCAATATTTTTTATTTTCCAATATAATGAAAAAGCAAACTATATGTGGAGGATTGGCTGAGTGGTTTAAAGCGGCGGTCTTGAAAACCGTTGAAGTGAGAGCTTCCGCAGGTTCGAATCCTGTGTCCTCCGCCAATTAAAACCTAAATCGATTGTTTCGATTTAGGTTTTTTTGTTAAATACAAAAAGCAGTGTTCAACCACCAACAAAAGGTTCTATATATTGATTTCTTTATTTTTCAATTGCTATGGCAACATATTATCTAACACGTTAATTTCTTTATACGTCGTCATCGAAAATATTTTTATGCACTAAATATCTTTTAGTGGGTTTTTAATATAAAATATAGCTGATAATTTTAATTTGGCAATAATATCAAAAGTTTTATTGCAGAAAACAAAAATTGTACAACTATTACAAATTGGATATTGTATTGGTTCCTTGCAATGTTACATGATATATGTTAACATATTTATATATGGAGAAAATGATGGAAGGGATTTATAAATCAACGATAATTGATAGAATAAATAAAATGCTATCTGATAATCAATTTCGTCAATATTGTGAGGATTGTAAAAAGAATAATATAAATTTTGAATATGAAATAAAAATTGCAGAAAAAATCGCTAGACTGGATATAAGTCATATAACTATTGATGAAAACTTGATTCACATGAATACACCATTTACTGAAGATGAGGTCGATAGTCAAATTTTGACATTTTATAGGGCGTTAGATAAAATATGCCCAGAGGGAATACAATTAGAAAAAACAGCTAAGGAGAATATGCAATACCTTTCTCATGACATCACAAAAGAGAAAAATCCACGCTCTTATTGTTGTACTAAATTTAATAATGATGGTACAGCATATAAAAAAATTTTTGTAAATATAGAAGGTAGAATTGGAGATATTTCTAATGCTTGTCATGAGGTTTGTCACTCTTTAAGTCAATCTTTTACTAAAATGAAAAAGACGAGAGATACAAACATGCAAGAAGTGGCAACGGTTATGGTTGATGTTTTTTCGAACGAATTTTTGAAAACACGATATCCACATTTGCGAGTTAATTTTATTGAAAACTCTATTCTTACTCAAATTCAAAGTGTCATGAAAGCAAGGGAAGTTTTGTTAGATGGATTAGTCATTAAATTAATGCTTGGGGAAACTACCATTGATGAACTCAAAAAAAATTATGGTGATTTGTACTTGCAAAATACACGAATTTTAAGTCGTTGTTTGGACAACATAGAGAAGAAAAAATTTAGCAATATGTTTGAAAAAAGATATTTATTACCTCAAGCAATTTCTCAAATCATGTTAGAAAGACTTATGGTAGACCCTAATAATACTGTCAAACAATTCAAGACAATTATTGAACATGATACTGAGTGGTCAATAAAAGATACCTTACAAAATATCGGGTTAGGAAGTGTTACAGAGGTTTTTGATGATTACATTGACAATTTTAAGGAAAGGACTCAAAAATTAGTTGATGAAAAGAATTTAATACAAAAAATGAATAAAGATAATGAATTGTCAATAGATTAGTGCAAAAAACCTTGACTCTTAATTGTTTGAAATTTACAAAAATATATTCACAAATTATACGGCAACTGCAAATAACTATGATGAGGTAAAAACTATACTTCTTAATCAATTAGAAAAAGTTAACGAAAGACCATAATATTTATGATTTGCACATTTGCTAATAGAATTGTCGTTTGAACAGAGACGGCAATTTTTTATTTTTGCAAAACAAAGATTTTGCTTTAGATACTCCAAACCTTTTATGCTTTGTTGTTTAGTTGTAATTATTATTTGTTTGTGATATATTTCAAATGAGGAAAGATTATGGATGAATTAGCAATTGAAAAAGAAATGTACAAAAAGGCTGTTGATTTTCTAAATCAAAGATATGGTAAGCATTCGGGTGGAGTTGGTATAGTTAGAGTGGATTCAGGAGAATATTACATAAGTGTTTGGAATGAAACATACAATTCTTGTGTGGACTTGTGCGCAGAGACGGGTGCAATTCTTGAAGCACATAAATATAATAAAAAAATTACACACTCTTTATGTGTTGCAAAAGATGAAGGTAGTGATAATATACAAATTTTGACTCCTTGTGGGATTTGTCAAGAAAGATTATATTTTTGGGGTCCAGATGTAAAGTGCGCTGTTAGCAACAAAGACAATAAATTATTGTTTTTGACATTACATGAACTACAACCATATTACTGGAATCTTGACCATAAATAATCAATGTTTGTAAGTGTTATAATATAAATATTTTATAATAATTTCTAAAATTAGGCAGACATTGATTGTAAATGTATTTTAGTAGAAGGTAGTGTGTACACTACTTTTTAATATAATTTTTACAAATTTTTATTTATTTGCAATTTATTTGAGATATTTTCAAATCATTTTAATCATGATTACATATTATTTAGAAGTCATAAAGAAAGCGTATAACAAGTGTAATCTATTTATGTTTACATAAATTTGGTTGTTATAAATATAAATGTTTATTTTTATAAAAATGTGGTGACAAAAGATATGCTACAAAGTGTGTAGTATAATGTTTTTTGTAAATAATAAAAAGCGATAGAACTTTTTTAAATTTTAGGGTATACTGATAATATGAATATACAATGGACAAAAAGTGAACTGATTGTTCTGCCAATTACTTTTTTAATTATGATTGTTATCACAATCTTTTTCAGTTTGCTATTAAAGAATAAAAACGAAAAAATTCGCAACATTCCATAAATGGTAATTGCTATTATTATTTTGTTGCTTGAAATAATAAAACAGATTATTTGTATTAAAGAAGGATATTCTTTTTGGGACATTCCTTTGCATTTTTGTTCTCTGTTTTTAGAATTATTAGCAAAAATTTGTTATTATCTTACAAAAATTGTATTATATTGCAAGTATTTTATTGAATAGATTTTTGTTGTCTTTTAGACTTTATATAGTTAATTATTGTTGGAATATAGAAAATTATATTAACTACTAAAATTATTGTTACTAACAAAGTAAAAATATAAAGAATATGTGGTATTTTCGAAGATATTATTTCAATTGGAGTGTTTATACCACCATTCAAATATAAATAATCCGCTTTTGCATATATGTCTACAATGTATGCTGGAATAAACATAATCAAAATAGGAATTACAAATGTAATAGTATCTAAAATTTTTGGTTTGTAATATTTTGTGAACCAAATTAAACTTGAAACAAATAACATAGTTATATGATACAACATTGTTCTTAGCCCAACAAAACTAAAAACAGGATAATAGCTTAGATTTGTATTTATAATAAGACCCATTAATCCAGCAATTGCATTCATTGTTGCTAAATATGCCAAACAAGTTTGTTTTACAAATTCGTTTTTACAAAAAGCCGCAAAAGGCAGTGTCATGTAAAACAGAGAACAATAATATAATGGTAAACTTGATTTTATATTTATTGTTTTTGTAACGATTAGTTCCCAAATCCAAAAGACAATATCAAACAACGGCATAGTGCATGCTAAAATCTTCATTATTTTATCCATTGTTTTACGTTCTAGATTTCGTAATAAAAATCCAAATAAAACAACAAAAATTATTCCTAAAACAATAAAAAGAATATGTCCAATTGAAAAAGAAGAAAAATTGCCATTTGGTAAATATTCAAAAAATTTTGCTGCTAACATTATATAATCTCCCAAACATATATTACCAAAAAATGATTTTTTTTGCAAAATTTAGATGATATTTCAAATATTTTTAGATGAGTTTATTTTTTTTGTTGTAAAAACGTTTTTATTAAAAAGGAAAAAACTATGAGTCAAATTTTAGTCAAAATACCTAAATTTGATTTTGTAAACAAAAAATTTTTTATTCTTTTTGACTTTAATGTATAACGTGTGATAGTCTAAAACCAATAGAGGATATTACAAATGAAAATAGGGTTTGACAACGAGATATACATTAAAAATCAAAGCGAAAGCATACTAAAAAGGGTAAAACTTTTTGATAAAAAATTATATATTGAATTTGGTGGTAAATTATTTGACGATTACCACGCTTCTCGCGTCTTGCCAGGATTTGACCCAAACGTAAAAATCAAAATGTTGAAAAAGATGAGTGACAAAGTCGAAATTATTTTGTGTGTTAGTTCAAATGATATAGAAAGGGACAAAATAAGAGAAGACTATGGTATCACTTATTGTGAAGAAGTCATAAGGCTTATCGACAATTTGAGAGGCGAAGGGCTATGTGTAAGTTCGATAGTCATTACATTATTTAGCGACCAACCAAAAGCAAAAAAATTTGGAGACAAACTCATTGCCCGTGGAGAAAAAGTCTATTTTCACAGACACACAAAAGGATATCCTACAAATGTAGATGTGATTGTGAGTGACGAAGGGTACGGGGCTAATCCATATATTGAGACCACTATGCCAATAGTTGTTGTAACTGGTCCTGGTCCATGTAGTGGAAAACTTGGAACATGTTTGTCACAATTGTATCATGAATATAAGCGTGGAGTAGAGGCTGGATATGCAAAATTTGAAACATTTCCTGTTTGGAATTTGCCACTCAATCATCCGGTCAATATTGCCTACGAGGCAGCGACTGCTGACCTAAAAGATGTCAATATTATTGACCCATTTCATTTTGAAACATATGGCAAAGTGGCAGTGAACTACAATCGTGATGTGGAGTCTTTTCCTGTTCTTAAAAATATTCTAAAACGAATTACAGGCAAAAATATTTACAATTCACCAACAGATATGGGCGTCAATATGGTAGGCAGTGCAATTACTGACGACAAAGTTGTTCGTGACGCTGCACTTCAAGAGATAATAAGAAGATATTATGTCGCTGCTTGTGAGCTCAAAAAACAAGGTGGTGACGATTCTACGCTTAAACGTCTTGAATATCTCATGAGCGAATGTGAACTTGAACAAAAAGACCGTGATGTTGCAGTTGTGGCAGAACAGTTGAGTAAAAAAAGCGAGACCGAAGTCGCCGCAATCAAACTAAATGATGACAGAATAATTACGGGTAAGATGAAAGATATTATGAGTTGCACCTCATCATGTATTCTAAATGCACTCAAAACTCTTGCAGGTATAGTGGATGAAAAGTTGCTAATTAGTGATAAAATATTGAAACCTATTCTTGAACTAAAATCATCATTGCTTGGCAACAAAACGACAGTGTTGTCTGTCGAAGATGTAATAATTGCGTTGAGTGTTTGTGCAACAAAAGACAAAGATGCAAAAAAAGCGCTTTTGCAATTGAGTAATTTGAAAAATTGTGAAATGCATATTAGTTATATGTTATCGCAAAAAGAAGAGAAGTTTTTGAAAAGGCTAAAACTACATTTAACGTACGAACCAAAAACATTAAACAATGTTTATATGGAGTGGTAGGAATAAACAATTTGATAATGAGAAAAAGACACGTTGAGTGTCTTTTTTGTTTGAAAGAAATTCACACAAACGGTTATCTATTAATATTAAAAAATAACAATTTAGACAAAATCTAATAATGTGTAAAAAAAATCATTTTATATTAAAATTTGTTTGAATGTACTTTTTTATCATTTTGTTATATAATGAAAATAGATAAAGGGTGAGTAAATGGACAGAATGCAACAAGATATGCAAAAATATCCAATTGAGGTCATCAATCTTACCAAAGATTATGG
>CALWPI010000037.1 GCA_944383385.1 uncultured Clostridia bacterium | reverse complement strand
AACGATATGTACAAGGCATATCGCACAAGATGTGAACAAGTAGCAGACACCCTACAAATAAATGTCAAAGATGTAGGAGCAATGGCAAAAGTAAATAGTTACATTGGCATCAAAGGTAGTATGATGATGGATAACAGCAAAACAAATATCGCAAGCAAACTAATACAAGGCACAGTCATGGGTATTACAACAGTGCTTGCAGATATTCATCAGTATCCAAATATAAACGAAAGCATTATGTCACTTGCACAAGATATACTAAAATCAATGGAAATATTTGTAGAGAGTCTAAAAGAATATGTATAATAGTACTACTATGCAAACAACAAAAAAATGAGGTTTTAGCCTCATTTTTTTAGTATTCGCAATTGTTTGGAGTGCGTGGGAATGGAATAACATCACGGATATTTTCCATACCAGTTAGATAAATTATCAGTCTTTCAAATCCCATTCCAAATCCAGAGTGAACACATCCACCAAACTTCCTTAGGTTGACGTACCATTCAATACTTTTTCTGTCAACACCCATTTCTTCCATACGAGCAACTAATTTGTCATAGTCATCTTCCCTTTGACTACCACCGATGAGTTCTCCTGCTTGTGGCAACACAAGGTCAACGCCTGCAACCGTTTTGCCGTCTGGATTGAGTTTCATATAATATGCTTTGATATCTTTTGGCCAATCAGTAATAAACACTGGTCCATTAAAATAATCTGTAATATATTTTTCATGTTCTTTGGCAATATCACCCTCATAATCTGGTTCAAATTCCCATTTGTTCTTTGATGCTTTCAATAGGTCGATGACTTCATGATGAGTGATTCTTGTAAATTTGCTTTTTAGTAATGTATTTAGTTTATCAAGCAATCCGTGTTGAATAAATTTGTCACAGAATGCAAGTTCGTTTGGACATCTATCCATAACATATTTTACTACAAATTTGAGCATATCTTCTTCGATATCCATTAGCCCATTTATATCACAAAATGCAATTTCTGGTTCAATCATCCAAAATTCATTTGCATGTATTTTTGTATTACTATTTTCTGTTCTAAATGTTGGTCCAAAAGTATATATCTTACCAAAAGCAAGAGCAAATGCCTCGCCGTGCAATTGACCTGAACCTGTGATAAATGCTAGTTTGCCAAACAGATCTTTTGTATAATCAACTTTGCCGTCTTTGTCTTTTGGCAAATTATTCATATCAAGAGTTGTCACCTTGAACATTTGGTCACTGCCCTCACAGTCTGCGCAAGTAAGCAGTGGTGTGTGTACGTACAAATATCCATTTTGTTGGAAATATGTGTGAATTGCCATTGCCGCAACACTTCTTATACGAAATACTGCTTGGAAAGTGTTGGTTCTTGGACGAAGATAAGCAATCTCTCTCAAAAACTCAATACTGTGTCCTTTCTTTTGGAGTGGATACGTTTCGTCCGTTGCACAAATAATATTGACCTTTTTAGCCTTCAATTCAAAAGGTTGTTTTGACTCTGGAGTATTCACAAAAACACCTTCAACAGATATACTGCTACCAGTATTCAATTTTTCAACTCTACTAAAATTATCAAGTGTGTTTTCAAAAACAATTTGTAATCCCTTAAATGATGTCCCGTCGCTCAGTTCTATAAATCCAAAATATTTACTACTACGAACAGTCTTGACCCAACCTGCAACACTAATTTCTTTGCCTTCAAACTTGGCACTATCATCGTATAGTGTTTTTATGTCTATCTTTTCCATATTTTCCCCTTTTTTGTACAACAATTATACCTTTATTACATATAAAAATCAACAATTAACCATTATTATCACAAATAAACTACTGTTATTCCACTATTTGGTGTGAGCAAATGTTGATTTACAATACATTCTGCTTCTGCGCTACATATTCTTTTTACGACTTCATTTGAATCTATCCAATTATCTCCTGGTACAAAATCAATAATGTTTTTGTTATGTTTTTCTTTTTGCAAATACTCGTGAACTGCATTTCTAATTACTCCACCCACACCATGTGAGCCATATCCATGAATAACAAGAATGGCATGGTCGCCACACATCTTGGCAACATTTATTTCACAATCTAGTAAATACACTGCATATTCACTATTTGGATAGCCTTCTTTTATATTTATTATCCTTAACATTTTTTGATATACTCCAACATTACAGTTCCTATCTTTTTACTTTTATAATTTATCCCTTGTAGATTGAAGCCAACATTTACTGAATGTTCGTATACAATAACTCCGTCATCAGCCAATATTTCAAGACTCCTTAAAATCGCGTCTTCGCCCATATTCTGCATATATGGTGGGTCAATGAAAATGATATCAAAAAGAGAACCCTTTTTAAATTGTTCTATTGCATTTTTGTAGTCATCATTTATAAGTGTCACCTCGTTTTGAGCATGACACTTTTCAATATTTTTCTTTATTATCTTGATTGAGTTTTTGTCATTATCAACCATTGTGACTTTTGCTCCCCGACTATTTGCTTCAAGCCCCATATTTCCTGTGCCAGCAAAAAGGTCGAGCACATGCGCCCCACTTATTTGAAATTGTAGAGTATTAAAGATACTTTCTTTTACTCTATCAAGTGTTGGACGTTTGCCGTCGTCTCCTATATCAAACCCAAATAGTTTAGTTGATTTGTTTTTGCCTGCTATTATTCTCATATTATTTTAGCCCACTAGAACCATAGCCACCTTCTCCACGGTCGCTTTGAGATAATTCTGCCACCTCAATAGGTTCTACTTGAACATAATTTGCAAATACAAATTGTGCAATTCTCATTCCCTTTTCTACCAAAAAATCTTCTTTGCCATGATTATAAAGGAGCACCCCCACTTCGCCTCTATATCCATTGTCAATCGTGCCTATGCCATTTACTAGACCCAAACCATGTTTTAGTGCCAACCCACTACGAGCACGCACTTGCATTTCCATTCCGTCTGGTATCTCAACACCAAGACCTGTATGGACTAGTCTATACTCTCCTGCCGGTATCAAAACTTCTTCAACGCTTGTAACGTCCATACCAGCGTCTCCTTTGTGTTTATATTGTGGCAATTGCGCATCACTATGAAATTTTACAAATTTGACTTGCATAATTCTTTCTCCTTATCTACATTGTTGATTATACCACATATTCCATTCCTTCAACAAATAGATATCAAGGCATAATAAAAAAAGAGCGAGTGCCCTTTTTATTTCAAAATAAGATTCATTCTTTTATATCTAAATTTGAGCATAACATCATATGCTGACGTATCCAATGCTTTTGCATAATCATTATAATTTATGTGTGGACCTATTATCTCGACCTCGTCTTTTATTTTGACTCCTAGATTTGTCACATCGACCATACACACATCCATACAAACGTTGCCAATAATAGGACAAAAATGTTCTTTTATGTACAAAGAAAAGTTGTTTGACAGCCTCCTATCCAGTCCGTCAGCATATCCTAGTGACACAATAGCAATTTGTCTATCACGTTTTGCAAAATATGTCCTGTCGTATCCTACTGACTCGCCTTTTTTTACATTGCAAATATCAATGACTTTGGCATAAATTTCGCGTATACAGTACTCCCCATTATACAAATAATACCCACATCTTACCATATCACATTGTGTGTGTGGCACATTAAATGTGGCAAACGAACTCGAAGCATGACATATAACCGATTTGGGTAGTTGTGCGATATATTTTTCAAACTCTTGATATTGTCTGTCAATAAAGTCTACATCACTTGCTTTGGTTGCAAAATGAGTAAATACTCCAACAAGTTTTATTGTGCGTTTGTTTGCATCAATATAGTCTATCATTTCTTTTAACGCATCAATATTTTTAACACCAAATCTATTCATACCAGTATTGATAGCAATATGCACATTGATACTACATTTTCTCAAAGTCTTTGTAATGTCTACGAGTTCGTCTATACTAGACACAGCAATATCAATATTATGTTTACTGCAATAGAAATAATCTTTATTTGACGTTTTGCCAACGACCAAAATGGGTGTTGCAATTTCGAGTGAACGAATACTTTTTGCTTCACAAACATTTGCCACACCAAAATAGTCGACTTTGTCTTTTAGTATTTCACATATTAGTGCACTTTTGTGTCCATATGCGTCTGCTTTTACCATTGCACAAAGTTTTTTATTACCTATTTTTTCTTTTATTTTTTGCACATTTTTTAGCAATCTATCTTTGTAGATTATAAAGTTGTTGAAATATACCATACTGTATATTTATATGATGCAAAAATATTTTGTGCTACCCCTTTTTATGACGCCCACAATATTGGCATTGTTCTATTGTCTTTGAACCATTGTGTGTCTTTTAGAATTGTATTATTGTTTGAACACTGAACACTAATCTCTCCTGCATTGCTTATGACCACAATATTGCCATTTAGTGAATATGCGTTGCCAACGTTATTGTATTCACCATTTACATATTCGACGTCAATTACACTTGTTACATACACTTTGTCTGTATATGGCGCAATATTATTTATTGTTTGTTGCGTTGGAAATGTATTTGGTTTTGTGTCTGCATATTCAAAACTGCCAGCAACACAAGTAACAACAAAATATTTTGGTTTTATTCTATCTAATAATGTTAGATTATTTGATGTGTTAGAACCATGATGTCCTGCCTTAAATAATTCACACTCTGGCAAGTCATTATACTCAACAAGTCTATTCTCTCCACTTTCTTCTAAATCACCCGTGAACAAATAATGTTTATTTCCTTGATTTATAATGAAACACACTGAATAGTTGTTTTCGCTACTTGATCTGTTTTCATAGTAATAGTTGTACAAAATTTCTAGTTCAATTCCTTGAGCTAGTTCGTACACACGTTTTGCACCATTTTCGTTATTGTAACATTCAAGTGCTGTATAATGTTTTGCTCCGTCATTATCTATTTCGTTTTGTCTACTTTCGACATAAGAATTGTATATTTCAGTATCTTTATTGGTTCTTGGAAAATCAATTATTGTTTCTACCTTGTACTCATCAAAGAGAGAATAAGAATCATTTTTACCTGACCATGCAGCAATATGGTCCTCATCTGCATGCGTAATGATTGCATATTCTATTGTTCTATCCGTCACATATTGATTGACGTAATTTATTATAGTCGAAGTGCTACTTGTTTTTGACCCGCCGTCAACGATAATATCTGTATCACCTGCCTTAATATAAATACAATCACCAGTATAATTGTTGCCTAGTTCTAAAAAATGAAAAGAAATATCGCCTTCAATCTTTATATGTTTATTTTTGTAATATTTATCGTATAAGAAATATCCAACACATCCAATTATTACAACCAAAAGCACAAGCGCGACAAAGATTTTGCCTGCACGAGACAATTTGTTATAACTATTTTTTACTTGTTTAATTTTTGATTTTGAAATACGTTTTCTTGCCATAATAACCCTTTTTATATTTATATAACATTTTATAAAATTGAGCAAATAAAATGACAATAACGAAAAAATATAATTGATATGAACAAAAGAAAATATCAATAAAACCACATATTAAAGCCAAAACATATGTACAAAAAAATAAAAACAATATTTAGAAAAAAGTATTTATCCTTCTTGACAAAAAATTTCAACTATAATATACTAACAATGCTTTTATATGGACGACTAGCTCAGTTGGTAGAGCAACTGACTCTTAATCAGTGGGTCCAGGGTTCGAGTCCCTGGTCGTCCACCAAAAAAATATGTAGTGTAGAAAAATCTATACTACATTTTTTATTATGTGGACCCACTGATTAGGGTTCCTGAAAATTGTAACGTAGTGAAATTTTTGGGATAAAGACAAAAATGAGTACCAGTCGCACTTTGCGTTAGCAAACAGACTCAAACGAATATTTTGTCGCGAGTCCAGGGTCCAATGTCCCTGGTCGTCCACTAAAAAATGTAGCATTATGAATATGCTACATTTTATTATCAAACTATGGAATTCAACTATTATTTACGTTTTTTGTCTGTTATGTTATCTATTGCAATAACAAGTGCAACCAAAAATGGCATATCCTCTTCATTTGCTTCAAGTTCAAAACCGTCAGCAATAAAAGTTACTTGTCGTCTTTATGATAATACGTACAAAAAGTCAAATAAATTGAATAATAATTACTTTTTATAAATTAACATCTCATTTGAGTTGTACTCATCAAATGTCCCGGTACTGACAAATCCACACTTTATCCAAAAATCTTTTGCACTTGTATGAGTGTCTAAATAAATGTTTTTTGCGCCTACTGAAAAGAGATGTTGTATTGTAAAATTTGCGAGTTCTTTTCCAAACCCCATTCTCCTATAATTAGGCAAAATGTAAAATTCTCTTATAAAGCCATAACCAGTGTATTTATTCCAATCACTATTTCCATTATCTATTTGAAAAATTGAAAATCCTATAACTTTATCATCAAAGATAGCTAATGACATAAATACTTCGTTTTGAAGAACTTGTTTTAGTATGTAATTTTGGCAACTTTCGATTTGTTCTTCTGTCACTTTATTATTCGTAACAAATTTCCAATACTTACTAAAGACATCTCGCCAATCATTCTCATACATCTTATCATACATTTTTATAATATTCATTCAAACCCCTGTAAAATTATTTTTGCATAAAATAATTTTGACATTTACAAAATTAGTTTTGATATAAATGCAATAATACTTATTAATGTTTGGATATCAATTTTTATTACAAAATCTTGTTTACCTATTCATTTTTGCTTGATACAAAAGAATTGAACCTGCTACCCCTACATTTAGTGATGTCATTTCACCAAACATTGGAATATAAATATTTTTGTGTGGATATTCAAACCATTTTTTGTCTATACCATATCTTTCACTGCCAATAATTATAGCAATTTTTCCTTTATAATTGGCTTTTTCAAAACTTATCCCGTCAAGTGTTTCACAAGTAAGAATGGTATATCCATTATCAAGCAAAAACCTTGCTGT
>CALWPI010000036.1 GCA_944383385.1 uncultured Clostridia bacterium | reverse complement strand
ATCTCGACCATGGCATTTGCCATACCCAAAGTCTTTTTGCCACATGTAAGGACCCCTTCTTTGAATACAAGTATAGGCTTGATGTTTAGGAAACTTGCAAACGTTGCAGACAATAGTCCAATTCTTCCACCACGGCGCAAATATTCCATTGTTTGAGGAACAAATTGTATGCACACTTTTGGGGTAAGGCTTTTTGCATATTCTGTTAGTTCTTCTAGTGAAATTGCAGGCTCGTTTTCGTATCTTTCAACAACGGATTCGAGCAAAAGCAGACTACTTTGACCTGTTTGTGTGCTGTCTACAAGAGATATTCTATTTGGGTCGACATTATCTTTTGCAATCCTTGCTGCATTATATGTACCAGATAGGGAAACAGATATCGTCAAGACAAGGACACGGTCATCGTCGTTTTTCAATTTTTCTCTAAAAATTTGTTCAAACAGTTCTGGACTTGGTTGGCTTGTCTTTGGAAATCCTTTTGATTGTTTTAGTTTAGCAAAAAATTCGCCAAAAGTGTCAGGATATCCCTCTGGGGCAGTTACTCCGTCCAATAAAGTATTCAAACTAACCACAGTTATATTGTGCTTTTTCGCATATTCTCTTGTTACAGAAAATGTAGAATCTACAACGAAATGTATCATATTTATCTCCTTTTTAATCAACTCTTTTATTATCATTAGCATTAGAATTTTTTATAAGATGTTTATCTTTTTTCTTAAATGTTTTATCACTTCTTTGTTTGTGTTTATTATTTTTGTTTTTAGAATGATGAAAGTGAGTGTTTAATCTTCTGCTTAATTTTATATCATTGTCTTGCAAATAGTCAACCATTTGCCTGCGTGCACTCTCTTCCATAATAGGATAATAGAGGGCATATGCTAATGACATTCCAGTTGCTAAAAAACATACAGGATAAATGACCCCCATAAATATGGAAAACACTGGACCGGTAAAATATGAGCAGTATGTAGCAGAATTTTTATAATATAATGCTTGATTGGTTATTCCTAGTATTTTGCTTTTTTCTGTCATTTTGTTGTAAATATACAATGCAGAGCAAGAGTAGAAAAATTGCTGGCCACCATATACAAAAAATAGTAATGCAATGTTTTGTACAAATGGAATAGAACAGCAGAACAAGGCAGACAAAATGGCACATATAACATTAAATATATGCAAATCTTTTTTGGTATACAATTTTGAAGTCAAATAACTGCCTAGTCCAAATAATGCATATTGAAATCCTGTCAAATATCCAGACATAGAGAAGTTGCCAAATCTTATGTAAAAATATAGTGGCAACAATTCAATTACTGATTCGAAAATTGATATTAAATAATATGATAAGAAATATTTTCTAATGATTGATTTTTGTAATAATTTTGTGTTTTTGTCATCTAAATTGCCAAAAGACAATGTTGCAGTTGACACCATTTCTTTATTGAAAGTTGGATTTTTTCTGTTTTTAATGTAAACGATAAGCAAAGGAAGAACAGCAAATACATAAATGACCAGACTTATTATAACCAATGCATAACGACCAATATAATCCAACAAAACACCACCAAAAATAGCAGCAACAGCAGACCCTAAATATTCAAGCAGTCGCAATACACCTGCTGACGAATAAAAGCCTTGCGAAGAATAGTTTTGTATACAATCACTAGGATAGTCTTTTAGTGTAAATGACAAAGCATTGAAAATGCACATTAGGATAGAAAAAACAACAACTTGATAATTAACAAACGCCAAACATATTTGGAATAGTATTATTGGCACAGTGCGAAGCAACAAAAATAATTCAGGATTGCGTTCTAAATGTTTTTTCAAAACAATTTTGAAAATGTATGTAAGCACTCTTTGTGCCAAAATAAAAAACAACGACCAATATATATTGCCGTCAGTGTATTGATAGATAATAAGTGGTACAAATGCGGATACCATATTATTGACAAATCCGGAAAGTACCTTATAAAATTTGAATGCTTTTAGTTGACTCATAAGATATCCTTTATATGTCAAATTTTATCATACAAAAAGTATTAAGTAAAATAATCATAAGCATTATAAAAACAAAAAACATATTCTTTTTTGTAAACATGTATCTATGACAAAATGGACAATTTTTTGACAAACAAAAACTATGCTTGTCTATTTATATAATCGATTGCCCATTTACAAAGCATCAATAATGTCATTCCATTCTTGTGGGGCAGAAACAAAGGCCTCTTTATATGCATCGGCAGTATATTGCACACATTCAACGTAATAGTCAATAAAAACAACGTTATTGTCATCATCTATATAGTTTGTGTCAATATCAAACGTATAAACAAAGTCTACACTTTGTCCTGGTGATAAGATTTTTGTATAATAGAATGTTCCTATATCGTCGAAGACAAAATTGTCAATAGAATGAAAATTGATTTTGGTTGGTGTGCCGTCTTGTGCTTGAATTATAGGTGTTATTCTAAATAATACCGATATAGTTCCGGTGTTTTTGATTGTCGCTTCTAATGGTAGTTTGTTCGTCAAGTCTAGTGTTGTTGTACCCACCTTGTCAAGGCTAATTATTGCAAGACCAACATTCGAGTCGCTAGATGAGTTGTGAGATGCAGAGAAAAAGGCATAACTTGTTCCAATTATGATTATCAAAACTGCTACTATTAAGATTAATATAAAAATGCTTTTTTTGATTATATTTTTTTTCATAACTTTTAATACGTTTATCAAAAACGCCCTTGCTTTATTATATTATGTGTGAAAATACGCAAACTATTTTTATGAAGAAAAAGTCTAATGTTTGGCAATATATTATTATTTCACTATCCGTACTATTACTTAGTGGGATTTTTGTAACAATTTCTTTTGCCTGGTTTAATGCAAATGACCAGTTTTATGGTCAAATCAATACAGCCAATATTGACTTTACAATAAGCGGCAATTTGCATCCACTAAATAGTGAAAATTCTAAAATAATAACAGGAGATTTTATAAATAATCCAATCAGCATCACTAACAAAAAAGAAGGCGTGGCAATTGATAGACAAGAAAGTATATTTGTTAGAATTTATTTGATTGTTGATAGTGGTGTTAGTGAGTTTTTGTCGCCACATTTCAATGATTTTTCAAAATGGGCGTACAGTATAGAAGACAATGGTTATTATTATTTGGGAGTAGTAGAACCAAACGAAACAATTAGTATTGTAGAAGGCATTGATGTTAGTCAAAATTTGCAAAACACATTGGCAGGACAAGATGTTGGATTAGAGATTAAAATAGACGCCATTCAATCAAAGTATCAAGCCTATGAAACACTTTGGGAAGATGCTCCAACGCTGTGGGTTGAGTACATAAATGGGATTAAACAAAACTGATAAAACCAATATTAATAAAAACGGCACAGCAAAATTTTTACACATGTTTTTAGCAACTAGCAAAATTATTTTGTGTAAAATTTGTGTATAGTTCAATTATTTATCAATTAAAAATATATATTACTTTGTGTATTTGTTTGTCGACAACTATATTTTTTGCTACAATAAACTAACAACCAGGATAGGTAGAAATGGGAAAAGACGATAAAAGAAAAGACCTAAACAACAAAGGTACTAGTGGCAACACTGGTAATTTTTCTGCGTCAAGTCCTACGGATATGCTAAACAAGTTGAAACAGATAAAAAGAGAACAGGCTGCAAACTCTTCTCAAACAACTACTGTTTCGACTGATGCTACAAAAAGTCAATCGTCTCAATTGATAGAGGACAAACTAAAACAATTAAAAAGGGCAAACGAACAAAAACGCGAACAACAAGCAGATACTATAAAAGCCGAACAAGTCAAGAGTAAAAAGACTTTAGAACAATCAAATGATATAAAATCAAATGTCGATACAAAAAAACCAGAAAACCAAAAAGAAAAGCATAATACATTAAATAACGCAAAACAAGACGCCGAAAGTCTTTTGCAAGAATTAGAAAAGATACAAAGACAAAGAAATGCGCAAAAACAAGTTGAAAAAGCTGAGACAAAGCCAAAGAAAGATAAGTTTGATGTCGGTGCTGTTTTGGCAAGAGCAAAACAACTGCGTATAGAAAATGGAACAGAACAGGAATATCTTGAATTAATCGAGGCTGAAAAGAAAGCAAAAGAACAACTCGAAAAAGAACAAAAAGAAGAACAAGAAAAACAAGCAAAATTACAAGCAGAAAGAGAAGCGCGAGAGAAAAAGGCAATCAAAGCAAAACAAAAAGAGTTGGATAGACCACTTACCGAAGAAGAAATTATCCAATTAAAAAATAAACTTTTGCTTGAAGAAGCTGCGCAAAACGAAGAAAAAAAGAAAAAGAAGAAAAAATTTTTGTTTTTGTTGATATTGCTTTTGTGTCTTTTGTTTGCTGCTGTTCTAGCACTAGGAATTTGGTATTTTTATGATAAAATCGTTGACACGTCAGAAGACGGTTCTGTGCGTGTTAGTATCAAAATTGACGATACTACTTGGTACGATTATGATATTGACGAGGGAGCCTTCAAAGACAAAGTCGTTGAGCCAGGAGATTCAATATATCCAAATATTGTTGTTAGAAATTCAAACAAGGTCGAAGGCGACGGCAGTGGTATATGGGACTCAATTTTATTGAGATTTAGAGCATATATGTTAGTTGACGGCAAACTATTGCCAAATTCACTTATTATAGAGCCTATTAGTTCATCTACTGAAAAATGGTACACATACGACAAACGCGTAGAAGACACTCTTATTGATTTGTCAGGCAATCCTATTGTGACCGAAAGTGATGGCTGGTATTATTTAGGTGGATTGCTAGGACCAAATCAAGCAGTTGGATTGGTCAATTCCATTACTTTCAATGGCGAAACAGTAGGTAACGAAGTCGCAGGCAAACAGTGTAGCATTGTCATAGAAGTGCAAGCAATTTCAAAATTGTATGTCAATAACATTATTGACCGTGAGTGCATAACGCCAGATGGAGAAATTGTCAGTATGCCAATAGACCAGGCAGACACGAGTCTATATTGGGTCAAAGCACCAGAAGCATGGATAAGGTATATGAGAGATAATTTTGGCGGTAATAGTTAGTAAGTGTGAGGAATTATGGAAAATTGTACAAAAAACGATTTGAAATTAGTTGAAAAGGCAAAAAAGATATTACAAAAGAATTATAAAAGTGACAGCATCAAACATACAGTAGGTTGTGCATTGACGACTAAAAGTGGAAAAGAATATTTGGGCATCAATTTAGACGGCATACACTCGATTTGTGGAGAGCAGTGTGCAGTTTCTTGTGCGTATGTAAATGGCGATAGAGATATAGATACAATCGTTGCCGTTGGCATTGTAGACGGGCAATATCAAGTGTTGTCTCCTTGTGGAAATTGCAGACAATTTTTGAGCGAATACGCGCCAAATTGCAAGGTCATTATTAAAAATGGCGATGAATTAAAAAAATTGACATTAGAAGAATTGTTGCCATATGCTTATGTGTGTCACGTGGACTACACAAAATAAAATTATAAAAGGGAGATAGTATGAAAAATTTTGCAAAATATTCATTTTTGATTGTCATTATATTACTATCTACTGTTCTTTCTGGATGTTGGCTATTTGATTATAGCGAACAAAGTGGGACAGATTATGTTCCTGCTGTATTTACAAAAAACACAATGACGCTTTCTTGGTCAAGTAGCGCAAATGTACAAGAATACGAAGTCGTTGTCAACGACAATGTTGTTGCAACATACAATAACAATCAAGATAATTTTAGTTATGATATAAGAAACGCACTTGTAGAAGGACAGGTGGACTACACCTTTTATGTATTGGGACACACTAGTTTAAGAACAATAAAAAGTAGTGAATTTAGATATACAAAGGCAACATCTACCGTTACTGACGAAGTGACAAATTATGTCCTAAACAATACAAAATGTCCAACAAATATAAGTGTGGTAGACAGCGTTGCTCTTTGGCAAGAAATGGAGAATGTGCAACGTTATATAGTTGTGGTAATAGAAGGACAGAATAATATTCAGTATTTTGAAACAACATACAATAGTATTGACTTGAAAGAGTATTCGCAAAGAGATAAAGTGTATGGTCTAAGAATTGGCGTACAATATAATGACGACGAGAATATTTATCTGAGCGAAAGCGAATACATGAACACAGAAGATGATGTTGTAGACGAAAAATATCTTGAAACGGTGTATTATTTTGCAGGAAATTATTATGACTACTATATAAACAATCAGGACGAATTAAACAATCTTGTTTACTATGCGTTTATTTACAAAAAGACATCTGTCGATTTTGCAGTCAATTCAAACTTTATGAATACAAATGGCAATATTAGTTCATATATTTCAACAGCAAGTGACAATATCCACGAAACATGCAATTACTCTATTAGCAGACAGGGTGGTGAAGGGAATACACTCAAATTGACATTCAATTATTATGGTGTCACCGAACCTAGTTTAGCCACTGTATCAAATGTTGAGGCAGAAAATATTGTCGAGCCATATTATGAAGGAATGGAAATCCAAAGCGACCTTGATTTTGTCAATGACAATAGTTTGATAGAAGTATTTGTCTCTACTAGTGAAGAACTTGTGTGGGCAATAGAATATGGCGCAAAACCACTTATGAGCGAAACATCGGTTGCCTATGATTTGTATACAACAGCCAAAGGAGTCTTAAACAGCATTATTTTAGAAGACATGACAGAATATGAAAAATGTCTCTGTGTCTTTGATTGGATAAGTGCAAATACTGTATACGACCACGAAGTAGTCGACCTTGTTGCAAACAATCAGGCATTGGCCGTCCAATATAATTGTTTTTATTTAGAGGGCGTATTCTATGACGGAATTGCTGTTTGTGACGGATATAGCAAAGCATATTCACTTATGATGAATATGCTGGGAATACCTTGTGTCAAGATATCAGGACAAACAATGTCAAATGGGTCGAAATATGGTCACGCATGGAACAAGGTGGCAGTTGATATGGATGACGACGGGGAGCGTGAATGGTATGTAGTAGATATCACATGGGCAAATTTGTCCGTTGTGGATAATGGGGTAGAAAAAGAAATAATTTCACATAAATATTTTATGGTGTCAGACCGAACAATTAGCACGACACACATTCCTTTGTCACAAGCAGACGAAGGCAAAGAAGCAAACAATACTGCCAACTACTATGAATATATGACTTTTGAATATTTGGGGAAAACGTACAACTTTGTGGTCAAAA
>CALWPI010000035.1 GCA_944383385.1 uncultured Clostridia bacterium | reverse complement strand
AGTTCGATATCTGGGTTTTGTTCAAGCAAGACTTCTTGTGGAATGGACAACGCTTTTGCAATATCCCAAATGGTCTCGCCGTCTTTGACAAAGTAGATTGAAAGACTGTATTTCGCTTCTGCTTTCTTCTCTCCTTCTTCGACATTTGATATGACTGCCACCGTATCTTCATAATATGTTGTGACACATATTGCGAGTTTGCCAAATACTGCAATCTCTTGTCCACGTTTGCTCTTTGCAGACAAATCTACAAGAGTGGCTTTGACTATTGCCTTGTCACAATCTGTATTTGTTTTGAGTGGAATAGAGAATGGAATATCAACACTAATAGAATTTGTAGAATTGTCGTCTTTGCTATAATATAGTACTGTTGCGTTTGCAACACCTTCTAGCACAATGTCGCCGTCTACTACTTTGGCACTTGTCACTGTCGTTCTTGATGCACACACACCAATCACGTCATCTACAAATGGCATACTGCTATCTACTGTCACACTGCCGTCTATTGTTTCGCTCACACTAAATTGGTCGCACACGTGCATTGTATCAAACGAACTTGTTGTAGTTAGGATACTTTGTTCTAGATGATACAAATCGTTGACAACTTCGAATGTTTGGCAAGTGACAATATGTCCTTGATATACAACAGGTAATGCAAGTGACACAAATGCTCTGTCGTCTTCGACTGTGGTTGACACTTTCATATTTGGCAAGTCTACATAACAACTGCCAAGCAAATATCCATTTTCGCTAATCTTGTCATTTGCTACTTCAAAGGACAATTCGCAAGTGGTCGTATAATTTTGCACGCCACCTTTGTCTCCACCAAAATAGCAAACATTGATATACATTTGACCATTTAGTTGTGCATATCCATTGTGATATGTAATATTTGTCAAATAGCAAGTAGGACACACTGATAGTACTTTGCCCACAGTGTCTTTTATCTCCAAATCATAAGAAGCATCATATCTTGTCTCAACACTGCCATTATAACTGCACACTGTAATATCGTTTGTTTTGACAAACACGTCGTCATTATTTAGACTTGTGAGTGCGTTGGTTTCAGTGTTTTCTAGTGCTGAAAAATGGTACTCAACTGTTGCAACTACTCTAATGTCATTGCCGTTGACAACAGGCTCAACATCAACAACTGAACATGTGCCGTATGGAACAATATTTTTATTTTCTCCTGTGAGCAATTCGTCTTTGTATTCTGCTGAATAATCAAGACCATAAGTTGCCCCGTCGTCACCTAAATAAATGACTTGAAAATTGACAAAGCCATTATACTTGACTCTATCCTTGTCATACACGACATTTGTTATAACTGCCTTTGCTCCACAAGATAAAATACTTGTGATGTTTGCTTCTCCTGCACTCAGTGCGCACTCTACTGTGCTTTGCTTCTCTCCTAACTCAATTTTTTGTGTAGATGCAATCTTTTCATAATTTGGTTGATATGCCATCTTCGCTCCTCCGTTTTGTTTACACTCTATATATACTGCCTATCAACGCATATTATGACAACAATTCAAAAGTTTTGTTTGTTTTTATTCATCTAATATTAAGATACAATATTCCTATTATCCTTATTATTATACGGCGCCTTTGGATATTAGAATATTTTTGGAAAATTTTGGGTATATATAATATAAAGGAATGGTGCAAAATGTATAATAATTTTTCAACAATAATTGATGTCAAAAATAAAATAAATGAACTCAAAGGTCAAAATATAGAGTTTGAAATAAACAAAGGGCGCAACAAAATAGTGCATTTGGTCGCCGTGATTGACAAAGTCTATCCAAGCCTTTTTACAATAAAACCTATTACAAAATGCGACCTAGATAGAACAAGTTATTCTTATAGTGATGTACTTTGTGGAGATATAAAATTTTGATAATATAGTGCAACAAAAAAGGAGACAGCCGTCTCCTTTTTTAGTCTATATCCTCGTCATCATCATCGTCATCGTCGTCATCATCATCGTCATCGTCGTCATCATCATCGTCATCATCGTCATCATCATCGTCGTCGTCGTCATCATCATCGTCGTCGTCTTCATCGTCGTCAATATCAAGGTCGTCGAAGTCATATTCTTCTTCGTCTTCGTCGTCCTTAAAGTCTTCGTCGTCGTCCAAATCCTTGCTGAACACACTGTCCAACTCTTCGTCGATGTCGTCGTCTTCTTCGTCAATGTCTAGGTCGTCTTCTTCGTCATCATCTTTTTTGTCAAGATAATCTTTCCAATCAATGTTGTCTTCGTCGTCGTCACTACGGTTCTCTAAACAACTTTGACACATCGTCTCACCATCTGCCACGTAGTTGATATGACACACAGGACATATTTCTAGTTCCATGTCATCAACTTCCTCTTCTTCAAGTGACCCGGCCTTCATCTCTGCCTTGCAAATGTCACAATATTTGTCCTTCTTTTGAATATAATTCAATTCACATCTAGGACACAGAATGTAAACAGGTTTCTTTGGTGTTGCCATAATTGCCTCCACTACTATAATATGATTTATATTAGTCGTCATATTTTATCTTTTTTATATGTATATGTAAACTGTTTTATCTAAAAACGCTTTGTGCAGTTTGCACAAATAATGATATTTTATATGATTTTTTATCCAATTTGGTGATTTTTTTGTGATTTGGCAAAGAAAAAAGACTACGAATAGTCTTTATGCCCCTTCTATTAACATTTTGTCTGCGACAAGTGCAATAAATTCGCCGTTTGTTGGTTTTTCGTTGTTGCTATACACTCTTATACCAAACAAATTGTTGATATTTTCTATCTTTCCTCTGTTCCAAGCGACTTCAATAGCGTGACGAATAGCACGTTCTACTTTGCTTGCGCTTGTTGAATATTTACCTGCGATGCTTGGATACAATTTTTTTGTAATACTATTTATTATCTCTGGATTGTCAATCGCCATTTTGATTGCTTCTCTCAAAAACTGATATCCTTTGATATGTGCTGGAATGCCAACGGTAATAAATATATTGCTTATCTTTTCTTCCAGCGCTCTATTCCTTGCAGATTTGAATGGATTGAGTGTGGCTGTCGTTGTGTTGTCTGCCATAAACGCATTTGAATACAAATCGCATATTCTGTCTTTTAGATTTTGCATATCAAATGGTTTGACCATATAATAATCTGCTCCAACAGAAAATGACCTTTGTATAAAGCCGTCTGCTGATAGTGCTGATACAACAATTACTTTGACTTTGTGTTCCTTATCTATCTTTCTCAAATGCTCAATAAAAGCAAATCCGTCAGTTTTTTGAAGTATAATGTCTGTCACAACAATATTTACGTCGTTGTGCGCAATATACTCGTATGCCTTATCTGCGTCGTCAAAATCTGCGACCACTTTTATTTTGTCATCTGTTATCTTTGTCTTTATGATTTCTCTCATCTCGTGGCTATTGTCTAGTATTACCACCTTTATTGATTCTTCCATTTTTGATTTTTCTATCCTCCTATAAATTAACGCGACAACAATATTTTAGCACACAACATTGTCATTCTCACACTATGCTTTTGCACTTTTTGGCACACAAATTTGACTATTTTTTTATACAAAATTCCGTGTCGAAAATTGTTTGCTACATTGTGTGGACTAATGTGATATTTGACAATATTGCTAATATTTGTCAATGAGTGTCAAAATATTATTTATTGCGTGATATAACTAAATAATACTAGAAATAAAGGCACAAAGTATAATATTTTGTGTGACAAAAAATACAAAAAATATGCACAATTTGGGATTATACAATATTTTTTGTATACTTTTGTCGACATCACTTATTTTGATGAAATTTGTTTAGTAAAACACATGGGTGTCTACAATTATATTTATAATTATTTTTTTGTCTATTATTAGACTATCAAATCGCCTCTTGTGGTTTTGACTACTCTCAAAATTTGTACTTCTTCGCCTGTTACGGTATCAACATACACATAATATGTGTAGTCTTTCCACTCACAAATATATTCATAGGTCAAATACTCACCAACATATTGTTGTGGTATGATTGCAAGCCTTGTATCTATCACTGTCAGTGCTGGACTAATGACTTTGTTTGCCTCTGTTATTGATATTTCTGGGCTTGGCACACTACGATTTGTGTGATTGGTTGCATAGTTTGTTGCCTCCCAACCTGTTACAATACCAGAATATTTGTCTATCTTTACTTTTATCAAATCTGGGTAATATATTACACCGTCTACAACGGGTGCTAGATTGACGTATATAATATTGCCATTAGTCGATGTCCACACTGCTTGCATATTTTTTATCTCAAATATTGTTGCGATATTTGTTGCAAGTGTTTGCGCTTGTTCTTCGGTTAGGTCGTACTCTCCTTGTGCTGTGCCATAAGCAACAATGGACAAAATAAATCCACCTTGTTTTGTAATTTGTACGTACAAACTACAATTTGTACACGTTACTTCAAAGTTGTAGGTGACGAATTTCCCGTTGCTGTCTCCCGTATAATTGATTTTTTCTATACCATAAACTGCAAGTTTTTGTTGCACTATTTGTGTTGCTTCTTCAACAGTCACTTCTCCTTCTGGCAAGCCTACAATTTCTTTGTTTAGGACACTGTCCGAAAATGGCCCGTCATAGATTAGCGTTGGCATGCCTTCTTTTTCGCTCTCAATATTATTTAGTCCACCTGTAAAACTCGAATTGAAATCATCTCTAAAATCAACATTATTTATAATCTCATAGTCCAAATCTAAATCGAGCAAGTAATCGTTTAGTTCATACACCAAATTGAGACTGGTTGAATGCAGTCCTGATAATGTATCTAACTGTTCACTAGTGAGTTTAATCCCTTCATTCAAATTATCAACTATTGACTGTGTATATCCACCAATATGGTTTAGTATGTCAAAAAAGTTGGATGTATTTTTACTTGCCAGTGGCAGTACTGCAAGGTTGTCTACTGCTTGCACAGTGTTGTCGTTCACACGAGTGAGAATCTCTCTTTGTGTTGAAAGTGTCGTTGTTGAAATTGCTTTTGATATATCGAGTTCGATGTCATTGACATTACCCACCAATTGATATAATGCTCTTTTGTACATATTTTCTAGTTGTGTTGCGTACAAGTTGCTTCTAGTCACCACTCCCCACAATATGCCCATAAGAGTGAGACACACTGTGCCAAGCACAACACTAACGGCAATAATGCCTTGTAATAATTTGTGTTCCTTGTTCATACCGTCTCCTATATAGCAAACACGTGATTGCCAATTTGTGTCACTACTTGTCTATCAAATATCCAACTTGACGTTGCCACTGCTGGATTGTAGTAAAACAAACTGCCATAAGTTGGGTCCCAACCATTGAGTGCGTCTTCTGCTGCTTGATAACAAATTGCATCTGGCTCCAAATTGATTTGCCCATCATGTACAGCAGTAAATGCCCATGGTTGATATATCACCCCATACACTGTGTTTGGAAATTCTGGCGATGCTACACGATTTAGTATAACTGCGCCTACTGCCACCTTGCCTTCATATATTTCTCCACGTGCTTCGGCATATATACATTTTGCAATCAAATAAAGGTCATTACTTGTTTGTGTGCCAATATAAACACCTATTGCTTCGGCTGTTGCACTGTCTAGTCTGCCACTCTCTGTCAACCCGTGTTTTCTTTGAAAATACTGTATGGCTTCGACAGTTTCATTATCCATAACACCTGTAATATCTCCAAAATAATATCCCCAATCACGCAAGCGCCTTTGCACTTCGCTTATCAAACTCTCGTCTTGTGCATATACGCCATCTACCTTTGGCATCCCACGGCCACTGCCTACAAAATATATCATTCCTGCACCAAGACAACAAATGAGTGTCAGCACAAAAACAAGTGTATTATAACCAATTTTTTTTAACATTTTTATCTCCCAAAAAATTTATTTATTATCTCCATTATTTTACTTTTGTACTTAAAGGTTTGTGTGTTTATCCCACTGTTTCCAACAAAGCATAGTGGTGGATAGACAACGCACCACCAGTTGTCTCCCTCTCCACTACCAAGTTCGATAATAAGAGCGTCATAAAAGTCACTTTCGAGTGTGACGTCATTATATGTCCTTGTTGGGAAATATTCGCGACGAATGCTTGCTGTGCTTATATAGTTCATACCATTTTCTTGCAGTGTTTTGTTCGCAACCATTTGAATGTTTATAAGTTCGCTATTTAACAAATCGACAAGTTCACATTTGTCCTTGACACTGGCAACTTTTGGTGTCAAATACTCGACAACGTTATCACGAACTTTGTATTTGACGCTTTGGTCAATTTCGCTATTGCTATTCGCACGAATATGTAATCGCAAGTAGTCTGCACTGCTTTTACTATTATCTACACACCCCGTAAACATCAACATAGGCAAGCACAACAAACAACATAATATAATTGATACGACTTTTACTTTTTTCATACAATTATGATTGACACAAAATATGTTTTGTAAACTATATATATCAAATATTTTGTGCGTTTATAAAACTTGTCCATCATACAAAAATGCAGATTAAAAAAACAATATAAAAATGACAAATTTGCCTATTTACAAAATAGAAAAAGTATGATAATATATTGTTGTAATAAGAGGTGAGATTATGGCACAACAATTATCATATTATACAATAAGAGACACAAAATTATCTGAAATAGAAATTAAAGCATTACTTGGTAGACATAGAAAATTTTTAAGTACTTATAATAAAAATATCAATACATATAATGAATATGAACCAAAAGATAAGAGAATGAATGAGTGCCTTTTAACACTAAGAGATCAAATTGATATGATTCGTGCAAATCTTGAAACAGGCAATTATGATTTTGACCACAAGAAACTTATGAACGATTTTGTGATGGCATTAAAAAGTGGCGTAGATAGTAAAGGGCAATCTAACTTATTAGAACGTGGAAACAAAATTTTGTGGGTAGCAGCAACTCTTTCTGTTGATAATAATAACATTGAAAAATATAAAAAACTTAAGAAAGAAGAAGCTGAAAGAAAAGGTGAATTCCATTATGCAACAATGGATGACGAACCGGATAGAGAATAAAAGAGTGAATGAAAAAAGAGAGAAAAGTTCTCTCTTTTTTTTCAGTTTGTCCATTATTATTAAGTTATCTTTCATCTACTTTTTCACTATTTTCAAGTTCTTCTTCATCTCTTATAATTTCACCGATTTTATCCTTTGATTCACTACGTTGGCTTGCATCCACTTCCTCTTGAAATTTTTGATATACTTCTTCTATCTCATTTGTTGAATTAATTTCTTTTTCAAAATGTAGAACTTCTTTTAATAGTTTTACATCCTTAATACTACGAAGTCCTTCATATTCTCTTTGTTCTTTTGATTTTACTTCTGCGCTTCCTTCTGCAATGTGTTGT
>CALWPI010000034.1 GCA_944383385.1 uncultured Clostridia bacterium | reverse complement strand
CTCAACTTTCGGTCTAATTCGTTCTAAAACTATCAAAAAATGGTGTAAATGGTGTCAATTGGTGTCAAAATTATTTTATAATTTTTAAATCATTAATTTTAACAGAAATACAATCTCCATAAAAATTACCATCTTTATCTATGCCAGAAAAATCTACTTCAATATAATTTTGGACTGCATTATTATCCATAACACAACCTCTATCTCCTTTGTGTATTCCAAACTTGGCATATTTATCTTCTTCAACAATCAATTCTACCATATCATATTCTTTAATTTTTATAGGTTGTATTTCATTTTTCGCTTTTGCAATTATATCATCTAGTTTTGAGAGTAATTCTTTTTCTAATTCTGCTGGAAGCTTTTCTTTTTCTAATTCTAAGTCTAAAAGTTTTACATTTACAATTGCATAATCTCCAACATTCTGTGGATTGAAAAATAATACATCAGCTTTATCGAATTGTAATTCAACAACTATTCCGTGCATATTTTTAACTAAACCAAAATTTTTATAAGACTTATCATTTTTTAATTTTACTAAATCTAATTTTTTCATTTTATCCAACCTCCAAATGGTGTTGTATTTTTAATTTTTCCTTCTGGACATAATAACCAACCTGAATAAAAACTAGTCCCATTAAACAATACAGGAATCGCTAATCGTTGTCCACGTCTATCTAAATTTTTTAAAACATAGTTTCCATTTAGATACTGGTTAAGCGCTTGTTTATTATACTCTGTTTGCAAATAACCTGAGTCGTCAATATCAAATCCCAAATCATAAAATATTTGATTTTTGCCTTTAGAATCTTGTGCGTTTTTAAAAACATATTCTGTAAATTTTCTAATATCGCATTCGGCATTTGCATTATTTTTTACAATGGCTTGAGAAATATTTTTCTTCCTGCAATCGCAACGTTCATGCAAAGGTTGCTCTGGCATATTTCTAGTTACTAAATAACAACCATCTAACGCAGTGCAATTCATACAATGACCAAATATTGCCATTATATTTCTTAAAATTTCCCTAAACCATTCTGGTTTGTTTGGAATAAGAAAATGATCCCATTCAATCCATTGATTATAAACAACCTCCCCATTTTCTCCAATTTGAATTAAATCATCAAATATCCCCATATTATATCAAATCTCCTTTTAAAATGCAAAAGGTTGAAGAACATTGCATTTCTTCAACCTTTTACTTGCATTCTATCATAAGATTTTTCAAAGTCAATACTTATGTGACACACTTTTTACATTTCAAAATCTTTTTCTTTCTTCGCTTTCTTTCTTTAAGTAATTGTTCTAGCAAATCATCATATTCTTCGTCAGTCATATTTAAAAGCAAATCATTCTTTTTTGTTTTTATTTCTTCTTGCCTTCTACTTTCATCTGCATACAGTTTTTCTTGCTTAATTTTTTCGTTTAACTTTTCTGTTGTATTTCGTATATATTCGTTATCAACAGAGTTATAAACAGTAATTGTTGTTTTCGCATTTTTACAACTGAATATTTGTTACCTTTGTCGTTTTACCACTATGATATAAGAAAAGATTATAGCAATGTTAATAATATTTAATTGTGCCTAGCTTTACTATTTGAAAACAATACAATAAAATTTTAATAATTAAAAATTTTATTATTTGATTAAATTTATAATGAAAAGACTATTGTAAAATAAAAGATATAGAAAAATATTTATTATATTATAACTATAAAAAATATAGAATTTAATCTAATATATCAATTATGTTTATTAAATATGTTATAATTTATTTTAAAAAAATAAAATTTATATTTTTATTAAAAACTTGATATAATATATAAAATATCTTATAATAAAATTGATTTAAATTTATTAACAAAAAATACAAATTCGAAAGTGATTATGAAAAAGAACAAACCTAGTTGCTTATTAATATTACTACTTCTTCCTATATTAATTTTATTTTGGTTTTGTAAAGATATTCTTACTTGGGCTTGGGATCCTTCGAACCCTAATAAAAAGAGAAGAAGAAAATAGTTAAATAACATGTATATTTAATTTTTAATAAAAACGAACTTTACAAATTTTTAAAGTTGTTTTTTTGTTGATTTAAAAATCGCAATTTAAAAATCACTTTTACTGTTTACTTAATATTTATTTATATTACATAAAAACAAACTCAAACATACTCACTTGTCTAAATAAAATAATAAAACTATATAATACTATGATAAGTTTTGATAAGTTTATTACAACATATATTTTTATTTTTGTATAAAATTATAAAATGAAAATGTTAATTATTTCCTTTTTCTTTAGGGTTTTAGTGGGCAGAGCAAAATCCAATTTTTGTGCTGGACAAATTGGTAAGGATGAGGTCACGGTCATTCCCGTCATTAGCTCCATAAAACAAAATCGCTAAAAGCCTTAAAATCACTGGGATTTAGCGATTTTTATTTTTTACAACTTTAATTTTTGATTTTAATTTTTTGTCTATTAATTTTAATACACTTGTCCCATATCCTTTATTACGTTCTTTTTCGTTAATGGCAAGATATATAATATACGCAACATCTTTGAAACGACTAATAAATGTAATACCAATCACATTATTATCATCACACAAGACATAGAATTTGCTATTATAAATTTTATCATTAATTAAATTCGCAAAATCAATTCTTTCAACGCTTGGAAAAGAATTTGTATAAATTGTTTCAACTTGATTAAGGTATTTTGATTTTTTAGATATTTTTATTAATTCTATTTCATACTTTATAATTATAAATTATGCACAAATATATTTGTGCGTTATTATATAACAAATATTGTCAAATCAAAACAAAATTAATTAAATAAAAATAACAACAAAATGAATTTATCATTAACAAGGATATAATGGCATTGTTGGATAATAAAAAAACGGCTTTGCCGTTTTTATTATTTATATTTCCAACTCATTGTCTTTATGTTTTGATTTGGAAATTTCTTTATAATAATCTGTTAAAAACGAAGGACCTTGAACGATGATATTTCCCTTTTTTATATCATTTACAATTTTTTCAATATCATAATCATATAATTGTTGAATATTTGATTTGTCTAAATCAGTAAAAGTTTCAACGGTATTTTCAGTTGCACTATAATACATAATTGTTGTACCAACATCTTTATCTTCATACATATCAGTAAAACCTAACGAGTGCATCATTTCATGTTTTAAGACATATGATAAAAGACTTGTATTTCCCGTTTCGGACATCACGTTATCACAAATGTCGCTTATGTATATATTAATAGGATATGTTATCTTTGCCTTCAAATTATCTACCGTGTAATCAACATGTCCTCCAACATTGTCTTTTTGTAGCATTTCTTTCAAATCTTCATCTGCTATTTTTTGAACAACAATTTTTTGTTCGACATGCGTATTCCCATTATCAAGAATTGTATAATTTAAGTTTTGACTAATTTCGTCCAACTCATTTATAGCATTTTTCATATCTTGTCTTTCATCTTCATTAAAGTTTTTGAACTCGACTTTAATTGGGTCGCTAGCGTCGATATCCAGGGTCAAAGGCGTTCCAAATGTGTTTTTGTTCAAATATTGCTCTATACCCTTGAACCTTTCTTGACTTTTTAATTCTCTTTGTTGTGCACGAATTGCAAATACAGGAATCATCCCAATTACAATACCGGCTGTTAAAAGACCTGTTACTGTCGTAAAAATGGTAATTTTATTTGTTTTTTTATTGTCACTCATTGTATCACCTATTGCAATATTTTAGCATAATGGACTAGCAATTTCAATATGGTCACAAAAAATATAATATAAAATATTATAATAGTTGACATTACTAATAAAAACAACAGTGTCTCAATTACAAAATCTGTTTCACTACACAAATTCTCTTTCGTTATAATTGTTTTTTTGCATACCATATTGAAATTGCACATTTTTACAATAAAGTGGCAATCCGTCTTGAAAATCTTTTTCGCAAATTACTTCACTTAAAAAATGTTCGTTTTCATTTGTTTTTTGAAAAAGTAGTTTTTTATAAAAATTTTCTAAATTTTGTTGCCCACCTTTTTCTGCACTATTGGTGTCAAATGCAACAGCCTTTAAGACAATCCAATTGATGTTATTTTGAATACACAATTTTGGCAAATAGTTATTTAACAACTCGCTATAAAGTCCTTTGCCTCGGTCAAAACTTTCTACATTATTAATAAAAATCCTTTTTGTGTTTTGTCCTTTGTGTCTTATTGTCTGTATGTCAAAATCCATATTAAATACTGAATTATCCCCAATTTCTCCACTGTCATCAACTTTATATGCTTTGATTACATTATGTTTGTATAATTTTGTGTTTTGTGCTTTATTCAAACTAAATTTTTTATATTCTTCAATTAACATTTGGGGTGTAATATTTTTTCCACGCAACAAATAACATTTTGTGATAACGTCTAACACATCAGGATGATTTACAAACGCCTCACAACAATTTTGAACAAAATTATTATCTGTTTTGATATTATTGATTATGCTGACAACGTTATTCAATGATATTTCTTGATGGTCATAATTAACAATAAACAAATATTTTTGTCCATAATAATCATATAAGTGAACAAAATTTTTATAAATATTAGGATGATTTGCTAAAAATTTATCTACAATGACGTGATTAATCATACTGTTCTCCCCATATACTTATTTTAGATAACATTCAAATAATATAATGCTGTTGGATTGAATCACAACGAATTTTTAATTGGCTTTATTAATACCATTATTTATATAAAAATAACACAGAATTAAGCAAATGTCAAAGTATAATTTTTTAGAGATATAAAAGTAGAATCGTTTTGTTAAAAACACTTTATGCTGTATACTACAAAGTGATTATGAAAAAGATATTAAAAATTGTAAGAAGTAAAAAATTCAAACTAATAAAAGACTTGTATGAAGAAGACTTTCCAGAAGAAGAAAGATTGGATAGTAAATTATTGGCTAAAAAAATTAAAAGTAAAAAATATAATTTATTTTTAATTAAAAGAAAAAAAGAACTTATGGGATATATCATTGTGTATCATGATGACAAATTTGCTCTGTTTGATTATTTTGCCATAGTAAAAAAATATCGTGATTTGGGATATGGTACACATGTTGTCAAAAGCCTTGCATTTGAATTTGATTATATGCTATTTGAAGTTGAAAAAGATGATAATATAGAAGGGTCAACGAAACACAGACGTCAAAACTTTTATAAACGTCTAGGCTGCGCAAAGATAGATTGTGGATACAAACTGCCTACTCAGGATGGCAGTGTGGATATGGATTTAATGATTTTGACAAACAAAACAAGTAGAGATAGAGAATAAACGAAAAATTTTGTTAAAAATGCAGTATTGTTTATTCACAATGACATACCACATACACCACAAGTTATTGATAGTTACATAAATAATTTATAACTATACGAATTCATCTAATTACACGTAAAAATGAAAAGAATATTTGGTATTGGAAATTAAATATTCTCTTATACTAAATACTATAATCAACTTTGTTTGCCTTGCCATAAGACTTTTGGTATCAATGTTACTATTATCCCCATACTGCACAGAAATCGGGCTTGTCATACAATTTGCATTATTATTTGTCGCATATATAATTTTGAGAATAACAAGATTTAGAGTAAAAGATGATAAAATTATTGTAATTAAAAAAAATAATATGCAATCATTGTGTGAGAATAATTTTTTATAAATATAAATTGATAGTAATTATAAATTATGTTGATAACGACACTTATTGCAAAATACAACAAAGAAAAAAATCAAAATAATAAAACAAAAAAAGACTTGCTGTCACAAGTCTTTTTTTTAATCTTCATCTTCTCTTTGAGATTCCTTTTCTTTTGATTTGTCCATATCAAAATCTATTCCGTCATAAAATGCTTTTTTCAAACAACGCGTAGAATATCTTTGGTATCTTTTTTTGCAATCACTCAAATATGCTGCAATGATGTCTTTTTCTTTATCATTTAGATAACGAATATATTGCTTTTGTTCTTGTTTGCATTGTTTCAAAATAGCATTGAACATAACTGACAATTCGCCCAAAACTATTCTAGGTGATTTATTTGACAAAATATTGTTGTTTACAAGACTTGTATCAAATTGACTAATTAGTCTTGGGTCCATAGACAACAATTCACTGACTTCTTCCCAATTCTTTGGTTGTTGCACCAAAATTGGTAGTCCTTCTTTTATATCAAAAATAATTTGTTGTGGGTTGTTTTTGAAATCAGTGTCAACAATTGTATTGTATGGATACAAAGCATATATACACTTATCCTTATTTACATTATATTTTTCCATATATCCTACAAATGAATAAGGAGACACATCGACACTCTTAACTTGTTGTTCAATCACACTTTTTATATATTTTCTCCACCATTTTTTAACAACTTTTTGAGTATAAACGTTTTGACAATGTTTTATAATTGGTGTTACAAAATGATTTGCGTCATCATCGACAAACGACTTCCATGTACAATTAAGATTGTTTAGTGCGTATTTGTCTATATCGTTTAATTGTTTTGGAGATGAAGCAAAATAATTTCTGTCACCAAACTTGAAATAATTGATTATCATAATGCCTCCTTATCTAATGTTTTTTGTTTATTATTGAGTGATTGCATATAATCAGTATATTGATGAGAAAAATTTTTGAAAATATCTATTGCTTGTTTTGTGTAAACAGACACATCATCATCTTCGTGTCTTTCGATATCTGTATAATTTTGTTGAGTTGCAATAATGTCATTTAGAGCAGATTTGTAGATTGCAAATAGTTTATGTCTTGCACCTTTATAATCGCTAAATGAACGTCCAATGGTATTGTGGAATTGTTGAATATCCACTTGGTCAAGCAATCGTACATCTAATTTTAGCAATTGGGATAGTTCTTGCCATTTTTTAGGTTGAGTTGCAAGATATGGCATACCCGTCTCTCTATCTATGACAATACCATTTTGTCTATTATCATCATATAAATAGTAAACAAAAAGGTCCGTCCTTTTCCCTTTCAAAAATACTTTGTCTGCTTTGCCAACATAATAATTACCCTTAGGTTCAAGGTCAACTAATTCGTCATAAATCTTATTTGAATGAATTCTCCTACCAAAGATTAGCATTATTTTTTTTGAAATCAACATTTTCTCATATTTCTTCACATAAAATCTTGAATACTTTGTTACATTAAACCCTTTTGTAATTGACACCCACGCAAATTTATTATCTTTATTATGGTGTTCATAATAAAATTTAGGCGTCATATCTGCATCTTTTAATAAAAACTTTGTCGCATCATTTTTGAAATAATCTAAAACCATATTTATTTTCTCCGTTTATATTATATACCAAATATGTTTTAGTTTCAATACCTAATTTTTACAAAAAAATATAGTGAAAACATCAAAATATATTTTTGAAAAATATTAACATAATGACAATAATCATATTCTTAATGTCACAAACACAATAGTTGTAATAAAAAAAGAAGACAATTGAGTCTTCTTTATATTATTTTACATTTTGTCTGGCACTTCAATGCCTATTACATTTAGTGCTTGTGTCAGTCTTTGTTTGACTAGTTTTAGTAATTGTATATAACTTGCTTGTTTATCCTTGTTTTGTTCGCTAATAACTTTGTGATTATTGTAAAA
>CALWPI010000033.1 GCA_944383385.1 uncultured Clostridia bacterium | reverse complement strand
AATTAAAATAATTTTTACATCTAACAAGACATAAGAATAAAAATAAAAATGTTTCACGTGAAACATTTTTTGTTTTTTATTTCACACGTATATCAATTGTGTGTTATTATATTGTATGGGAGATAAAATGATTACAGCAAACATAAGACAAGTTTTTGAAGAAAATGGCTTTATTTTAAGCGAAAATCAGCAAAAACAATTCGAAAAATACTATAATTTGTTAATTGAATGGAATGAAAAAATAAATTTGACAGCAATTACAGAAGAAAAAGAAGTGATATACAAACACTTTTTAGATAGTGTTTATGGAGCAAAGTACATACCACAAAATGCTAAAATTGTTGATATTGGTGTAGGAGCAGGATTTCCAAGCATTCCACTCAAAATTATAAGGCCCGATTTGAATTTTGTATTGATTGATAGTCTAAATAAAAGGATAAATTTCTTAAATGAAGTAATAAATGAACTAAAATTAAATAATGTCACAGCAATTCATGCACGATGTGAAGATTTGGCTATAAAAATAGAATATAGAGAAAGTTTTGATGTTGCAGTTGCTCGTGCAGTGGCAAAAATGAATACGCTTGCAGAATATATGTTGCCTTTTGTAAAAATAGGCGGATATATGATTGCTTATAAAGGGGCAGATGTGCAAAATGAAATAGATGAAGGTCAAAAGGCAATTGAGATATTAGGTGGACAAGTAGATGATATGTTTACTTATTCACTAGGTGAATATGCAAGCAATCACACTATATTATGTATAAAAAAAATATGCGCCACCCCTAAAAAATATCCAAGAAATGGAAATAAACCAAAAAATAGTCCAATTTGCTAGAACATAAACAAAAAAAGATGTTATACTATGAGTAGTCTAACAAAGCATGAGGTGTATATGGGTAAAGTAATTTCGTTTATAAATCAAAAAGGTGGAGTTGGAAAAACAACAACTTGTGTAAATATGGCAAGTTATCTTGCTGTGTTTGGTAAAAAAGTGTTGCTTTTGGATATGGACCCACAAGGGAACGCAAGTAGTAGCGTTGGAGTAAGCAAAGAAGAAAAACAAAAAACAATATATGATGTAATAATTGACGATTGCGAGGTTGAGGACGTTATTCAGCACACAATGATACCAAATCTTGACGTAATACCAAGTGATGTGGATTTGGCAGGAGCAGAAATTGAAATTGTGCAAATGAATCATCGAGAAAAGATAGTAAAAAAGATATTAAATAGAATAAGAGATAGATATGATTATATTTGTATAGATTGTCCTCCATCACTGGGACTGTTGACTGTCAATGCTTTGACAGCATCAAATAGTGTACTTATTCCTTTCCAATGTGAATATTTCTCTCTTGAAGGGTTGAGTCAATTGATGTATACAATAAAATTAGTAAGAAAACACCTAAATGAAGACCTTTCAGTCGAAGGAGTTGTTCTTACAATGAAAGATAATAGAAGCAATTTAGGTAATTCTGTTGCACAAGATATTCAAAAGTATTTTGGAGACACCGTTTATCAAACAATTATTCCAAGAAACATTCGTTTAGCTGAAGCTCCAAGTTTTGGAGAACCAATTTGTATATATGACCCAAAATGTCCGGGGGCTTTTGCATACAAATTGCTAACAGAAGAATTTTTGGAAAGAAACAAAGATACATATGACAAAAAATAAAGTTATTGACAATAAATATAATGTTTGTGACAAAAAATTAATTATAGGAGAAAAATATGAATAACAAAGGATTAGGAAGAGGAATAAGTTCTTTAATGGGGAGATTTGATGATGACGACATTATCGTTTCTAGAAGAACAGATGATGTAAAAGGTAAAGTTGTTGATATTGAAGTTGGCAAAATTGATAGAAATCCAAATCAACCAAGAAAGAATTTTGAACAAGCATCATTACAAGAATTGGCAGACAGTATCAAACTGCATGGGGTTATTCAGCCAATTATTGTTACAAAGAACAAAGATAGATACACAATAATTGCAGGTGAGAGAAGATTTAGAGCAACAATGCTTGCTGGTCTTAAAACAATACCTGCTATTGTGCGTGATTATGATGCAAGACAGATAAGCGAAGTGGCGCTACTTGAAAATATACAAAGAGAAGATTTGAATCCTATTGAAACAGCACGTGCGCTCCAAGCCCTTATGGATGTATATGATTGCACACAAGAAGAATTGGCAAAAAGAATAGGCAAATCACGTCCAGTTATAGCCAATTATTTGAGACTTTTGACCTTGTGTCCAGAAGTAATTCAAATGATAGAAGACGGAAAATTGTCAGCAGGACATGCAAGAAGTCTTGTTATTGTGCAAGACCCAGCAGTCCAACTCAAATTAGCAAAACTTGCAGTGACAAAAAATGTTACAGTTCGTGATATGGAAAAGGCTGTCAAAGAACTGCAAAGTCCAAAAAAGGCAAAAAAGCCAAAAACAGAACAAAGCGCTGAACTAAAAGAACTTGCAAATATGATTGAAAAAGCATTTTCAACAAAAGTAACCATTCTTGGAAATGATAGAAAAGGTCGTATTTATATTGATTATTACAGTCGTGATGATTTGGATAGAATATACAGCATTCTAAATGACAATAAATTTTAGATAAAATAAGGATTCTCATGGCAAAAGAAAACATACATCAAGGACATCGAGATAGACTGAGAGAGAAAGCGTTGCATAGTGAATTAGATACACTTGCTGAACATGAAGTATTAGAAATAATGCTTTCTTTTGTTATACCTTATAAAGATACCAACCCTATTGCTCACGAACTAATTGATACCTTTGGCAGTTTGCGTGAAGTATTAAATAGTGATGTTGACGAACTAACAAAAGTAAAGGGTGTTGGAGAAAAGACTGCAAAATATCTCGCACTGCAAAAAGTGTTTTATCGTGCGATGAATCAGTTTGGCAAAAATGAAGAATTGTATATAACAAATACAAAAGATGCAGTCATATATTGCAAGACATTGCTAAATATGGTAAAGGTAGAAAAGTTATATTTGATTTGTCTAAACCCAAAAAATAAAGTGGTGTTTACAAAAATGATTAGTTCGGGGGACTATAACAAAGTAAATATTGATGTAAAGAAATTGACTAAAATAATATTGGCACACGATTCTTATAGAGTAATATTGTGTCACAATCATCCAGACGGAGATGCGGAACCTTCTTATGAAGACAATAGATTCACAAAAGCACTAGCAACTAATATGTATATAAATAATATTCAACTTGTCGACCATATAATAATTGGCGATAATGAATATTATAGTTACAATACATCTGGCGAACTTATGAAATATATTTTAGAAGCGAAAGAATATTTGAACGGCGTAAAATAATGCGCCGTTTTTTTATAAACAAAAAAAGAAGAAAAATTTTCTTCTTTTTATAATTTATAATATCTTTCTATATTTATCTAGAAATTTGAAATATTGAACATATCATTAAACAAAGATTATTTGTCTTCGTCTTTGACAACAAATTCCCACATGAGAGATGTGTCAGGCAAGCAACTTTTGTCTAGACTTGCAGAGTCTTCGACTATTTTATAAAATGGCATACGTTCAAGTGCTTGTGGATAATTTTCCATAAGATTCAAAAAATAATCTCTATATATAGCAAGTTCCATTGCGTGTGTTGTATCAATATAAGCGTCAGCAGAATCTTTGAATGGGGTAATAAATTTGTCTTCGGCAATTACAACATTTGACCACATATGTAGTGTTGCGACAGGGTCGTATCCACGTTTTTCCATATCTCGAACAGTTCTTCGCAAAAGACGTAGTTGTCTAGTTGTCATTGTTTTGTCGTTTGATTTGAAACCAGACAGCGCGCTAGCATATACCTTGTAGTATTTTTTTGTATGCAATCTTTCTATAAGAGCAGGATTGTGAGTGTGAAGACCTTCAAAAATAATTATAGTTTTGTCACTTAAAGTCAAGTGATACACATTATCGCTATTTATTCCGGTCAAAAAATCATAAGCAGGAAACATAGCCTCTCCCTTTTCGAATAATGTTTTGAAACATCTTTCCATTTGGTCAAGGTTGATTGCCCTAATACTTTCCAAATCTTTTGTGCCATTTGGCAAATTTGGAGTGTCTTTGTAGTTTAGGAAAAAGTCGTCCATAGACACTGTGACAACAGAAAACCCCTTTTCTTGTAACAATTCTTTAAGAAGTTTGGCTGTTGTTGTTTTGCCGGCACAGGTAGGACCCGCGAGCAAAACTAATTTGATTTGATTATTAACAACAGTGTTGCTCAACTTTATGAGTTGTTCACGATATTTTTTTTCGTTTTGAGCAACAAAAACATCTTTGTTATTATTTATTTGTTCGTTTATAACGGCTATATCTAAAAATTCTCTTTTCATAATTCCTCAGCGTGTCACGCGCATACTTATATTATCACATTGCATAATTAAGGCAAAACATTTTTGCACATTTTGTATATGTGCTTTGTTTGATGTGACAACAAGACATTTTGTTTTACAATTTATTATTTCAATTTGATTGGTGTTTGATACACATCAAATATCCTATCTAATACATATTCTTTTGTTTTTAGACACAATGCATCATAGTTGTCTGTAATATATTTTTGTAACACTTCATAATAATAGTTTATTTCTGGAATAGACAAACTGTTTCTCATATTTTTGGTTATCATATAATTTAGTTGATAAAATGAATTTATGTTTTTGTAAAATGAAAATTCTTTCAGTTTGTCTAATATCAAAATATTATTTTTTTCCCATTCGTTGTTTTTTGAAAATCGTATAGAACTGTAAATTGCTTCACAAGAAATACAAATAGATAGCAAATCAAAACAACATATCCCAATGCTGTCTACTTGCTCAATAATAGGAATGTCAAAATATAAAACAAACCATTTAATAATAAAATTGAGCACTATAAATGATATTGACCAAATGATATATTTTTTGAAAACATCATAAGTATTTTTTGATTTGGAAATGAGTAATGCAATAGTCAAAACAATTAGAGCAGTAATACTCATTTGCCATGTCATATCTAAAAAAATCCAACTAATCAGCAAATACAAAATTGCAATAAGCCAATAAAAAAGTGTCATTTTGTCTTTTGCAATAAAGACATATGCAAGGATAGTACATACGACAAACAATATAATATATATGCCATACATTAATGGATGTGTGAATTCTAACATAGAAAACTCCTATCAACTTTGATTTTAAGATATGTGTAGTGTTTAGTCAAGCAAAAGAATCTTATGAAATTGTCAATAAATTTTAGTTTAATTTGGACATTTAAGTTTTTATAATAAAAATATTATGGTATACTATATATATTCAATAAAGGTGTTTTATGAGAAAAGAAAAAGAAATAACAAATAAAAAGACCTCTACAAAATCTAAACAAACAAAAGTCAAAGAAGAGCCTCGTGTTGAAGAAAGCAAAAAAACGACCGAAAAAAATAAAAAAACGGAAGCTTTTGAACAAAGAAGTTTGGATTTGGTTTTTAGTAAAAAAACTGGGGTAGAAAATAATAACGAAGAAAACAAAGTGCGTGTTATTCCAAAAGAAGAATTGGGAAAAAAGACACTGAATTTGAAAAAAAAGAAAAAGAAAAAAGATGACGGTGAAGGAAAAATTGAAAGATTTGTTGCCGGCAAAAATGGACTGACAAGCGAACAGGTCAATCTTCGTGTTGAACAAAAACTGACCAACCATGTAGATAACAAAAATACAAAAACATATGCAAGAATATTTTTTGGTAATATATTTACATTCTTCAATATTCTATGTTTTTCTGTTGCAACAGCCCTGATTATTGTTCAAGCATGGACCAACTTGATATTTTTGATTGTGACCTTTGCAAATATGTTTATAGGTATTTATCAAGAAATAAAAGCAAAGAAAACTATTGAAAAAATCACTCTTGTGACTGCTCCAACTGCCAGAGTTATTCGTGACAAGCAATATCAAGATATTCCAGTTGACAAACTGGTATTAGACGACATAGTAGAATATACATTGGGCAAACAAGTTTGTGCCGACTGTATTGTTATTGACGGAGAAGTCGAAGTGAATGAAAGCCTGCTCACAGGAGAGAGTGTTCCTATCAAAAAGAAAAAGGGCGACATGCTCTTGTCAGGAAGCTTTATTGCTAGTGGCAAGTGTCTTGCAAGATGTGATAGAGTGGGCAATAATAGTTACAGCGCTGAACTTGCAGCAAAAGCAAAAAGATATTCTAAACCAAAAAGTGAACTGCTAAAATCACTACAATTTGTCATTCGTTGTATTGGTATCATTATAATACCTCTTGCAATACTCATGTACTACAACAACTCCAATGTGTTTGGTGGGGAGATGACAGATACTATAAAAAGAACAGCAGGTTCTATCATTGGTATGATTCCTTCTGGTATGTTTCTTTTGACATCATTGGCGCTTGCAACAGGTGTTATCAAACTTGCAAAGAAAAGGACACTTGTTCAAGACCTTTATAGTATCGAAATGTTGGCAAGAGCAGATGTGTTGTGTCTAGACAAAACAGGAACAATTACAGACGGAACAATGAAAGTAAATAATGTCGTCCAATTGGACTTCAAGATGACACAGGCTTTGCCAGATATTGTGGGGTCAATGCTCACAGCACTAGATGACAACAATCAAACGAGTCGAGCACTTGCAACACATTTTGGATTTTCAAAAGAATATACAGCAAAAGAAATTTTGCCATTTTCTAGTTCAAGAAAATTGTCCGGTGTCACATTCAAAAATGGTGACACATATGCGTATGGCGCACCTGAATTTGTGTATAAAGGCAAAGACAGCAACTTGGATAAACTAGTAAAACAATATGCTCAAAAAGGATTTAGAGTATTGTTGCTAGTAAAATGCAAAGGCGAAATAGTCAAAGAAAAATTGCCAACCGAAAGAACACCAATTGCAATTATTGTTATTCAAGACCATATACGTGAAGACGCATACCAAACAATATCTTGGTTCAAAGAAAACAATGTTGCAGTCAAAATTATATCAGGAGACAACCCAATAACAGTCAGTGAAGTAAGCAAAAGAGTGGGTGTGGAAAATGCAGATAAATTTATTTCACTAGAAGGGTTGAGTGAACAACAAGTAATTGATGCTGCTGAAAAATATACCGTGTTTGGTAGAGTTAGTCCTGAACAAAAATGTATTTTGGTCAAAGCACTAAAAAGCCGTGGACACAAAGTTGCAATGACAGGAGACGGCGTCAATGATATTCTAGCACTAAAAGAGGCTGATTGTTCTATTGCAATGGCAAGTGGTAGTGAGGCTACTAGAAACGTCAGTCATTTGGTATTATTAGACAGCAACTTTGGTTCTATGCCAAGTGTTGTTGCCGAGGGTAGACGTGTTGTAAACAACGTACAAAAATCCAGTTCTCTATTCCTTATGAAAACATTGTTTTCAATATTTATTGGAATATTCTGTTGTATTGTAAGGACGGCAACACCATTTACAACAAACCAACTATTCCTTCTTGAATTCTTTGTTATAGGAATACCTTCGTTCTTCCTTGCTTTGCAACCAAACAAAGACCAAATCAAAGGAAGGTTCTTGCGTAATCTTATTAGCAAATCATTGCCAGGGGCAATTATATTTACACTCAATGTTATCGCTTGTTATTTGTTTGATTTGTTTATTGGAACGGACGGTCAATTTGTAACAATGTCATCTCTTATTGTAACATTCTCTGGACTACTTGTTTTGTATTACACTTGTTTGCCATTTGATATTTACAGAGGACTATTATATATCGCAATGGTATTTTGTGTTATTATGATACTCGTATTTGTACCATTCTCATTCTTTGAATATGTATCACTCAGTCTACAAAACGTATTATTTATGATAGTACTTGTTCAGTTCTCATATCCACTATACTCGTCAGTAGTAAGATTGTGCGATAGGCTAAACTTCTAGATAAGACTAAATAAAAAGGCATTTTATCACGCATAAAATGTCTTTTTATAATTTTGTTTAATTCAACACTTTTTTGTTTGTGTGTCGATTGTAATA
>CALWPI010000032.1 GCA_944383385.1 uncultured Clostridia bacterium | reverse complement strand
ATTGCAACCAAACTAAATAACACTGGCGTATTATTTTCTAATGAAATTATTTCAAGTCGTGCAAAAATTTTGAGTCAAAATATTGAACGTATGGGAATGAAGAATGTTATTGTTACAAACGAAGACCCAATTAAATTGCAATCAATATTTCACAGCTATTTTGATAAGATTTTGGTTGATGCTCCATGCTCTGGCGAAGGTATGTTTAGAAAAGATGAAAATGCGATAAATGAGTGGTCATTAGATAATGTTGCACACTGTGCTGTTCGTTCCTATGATATTTTGAAAAATGCTTTTGCTATGCTCAAAGTTGGTGGACGTCTCACCTACTCTACTTGTACATTTTCACTTGAAGAAAATGAAAAAAATATACTAAAACTTTTAGATGAGTATGACAATGCGCAAATGCTTCCACAAAAAATGCACAAAGGTTATGAGTGTGGAATTGATGTGGACAAAACAGGTCGAGCAAAATATTGTATAAGATTGTACCCACACAAAATTCGTGGTGAAGGACACTTTGTCGCCACAATAACAAAAACATATGATATGGACGCAATGCATGCTCCACAACAAAAATGTCAATACAACAAACAAGCAGTCAAATCATTCATTGATTTTGCTAACTTGCATGGCATATCATACACCCCATATTTCTATTCATTTGGCAATGAACTATACAATCTGCCTATTGCTATCAATTTAGATAAAATAAAAGTGGTTCGTGCAGGCTTGCACCTTGGCTCGTTTGATAAACGATTTGAGCCAAGTCATTCTCTTGCTCTTGCACAAAATGAGTCCTACTCTGGTATAAAATACGATATAAGCGAACAACAAGCAAAAAATTTTATATCAGGTAACACGCTTAATTGTAACAATTTGCCAAATGGTTGGTGTCTAATTACGTACAAAAATCTACCTATTGGTTGGGGAAAAGTTGTTGGCAACACAATAAAAAATCATTATCCAAAAGGTTTAAGAAAGCAATTATGATAGAAAAAGAGAGCATTTGCTCTCTTTTTTAATATTATATACTCTTACTTTTTTAATCACTTACATTGATTTAAGCAATAAAAAAGTCCACTCTCGTGAACCATAGGTAACGGATGAGAGGACGTATTGTTTCACAATACCTGCTCTACCTTCGTAGAGCGAGCAAATGGAAAACTTGCCACAGGCAACTTTTCTATTATCATTTGCTCCCTTCATAAGGTTCAAGTCCTCTCACTAACTTTATATCAATCACGCACCCTGATTTAAGCAATAAAAAAAGTCCACTCTCGTGAACCTTTGGTGCGGATGAGAGGACTTGAACCTCCAAGGTTACCCACTAGATCCTAAGTCTAGCGCGTCTGCCAGTTTCGCCACATCCGCATAAGTGTCCAAACTGGACAATGTTTGGTGACCCATCCGCGATTTGAACGCGGGACACCATGATTAAAAGTCATGTGCTCTACCAACTGAGCTAATGGGTCATAAACGTGTGATATATTATCGATTTTTGTCGACAATGCTATAATATCACACTCTAAATGTTTTTGCAATAAAAATTGCAAAAAATATTGGCTGGGGTGGCAGGATTTGAACCTACGCAATGCAAGAGTCAAAGTCTTGTGCCTTACCGCTTGGCTACACCCCAACGCAAATCAATTATTTTCAACTGGGGTGAATAGTGGGACTCGAACCCACGGCCTCCAGAGCCACAATCTGGCGCTCTACCAACTGCGCTATATCCACCATAAAAATAATTGACTGGTGTGCCAAGAGGGATTCGAACCCCCGACCCTCGCCTTAGAAGGGCGATGCTCTATCCAGCTGAGCTATTGGCACATAATGGAGCGGGTGATGGGAATCGGACCCACGCAACCAGCTTGGAAGGCTGGGGCTCTACCATTGAGCTACACCCGCAAACTACTTGTAAAAGCAATATAATAATAGCATATAACGTGTTTAGTGTCAACAAATATTTACAAAAAATATCCCCTTTTTGTGACTATTTATTACTCTAAAATCTTTTGATATTATAAAACTTTTTTTTACAAAAAAAGGAGACGACGTCTCCTTTTAATTTATTTTATAATATCAATTGTTTTTATATGATTTGTATGATTATATTCGTTTATAACAAGATACAAATAACTCCACCCTTGCCTTCATTTACTATTCTTGTCATAGTCTTTTTCATCTTTTTCATTGCTTCTTTTGGCATATTATAGAGTTTGTTGTTTATATCGTCTGCTACCATGCTGTGCAATGTTTTTCCAAACATTTTAGTATCCCAAAATGCTTGTTTGTCAGTAGCATAGGTATCCATTAGATACTTTGACATATCTTCACTCTGCTGTTCACTTCCCAAGAAAGGACTGACTTCGCTTGTAAGGTCTACTCTCATAATGTGAAGTGATGGAGCAGTGGCTGTCAATTTGACTCCCTTTTTACTTCCCATTTTGACGATTTCTGGGTCATTAAAGACCATTTCGTCATCAGATGGATAAACTACCCCATATCCTGTTTCGTTGACGCTTTGTAGTGCGTCTTGGAATTTGACGTATTGTTTCTTTGCCACAGCCAAATCTTTTACAAATTTGGCAAGTGTATAGTCGTCTGCAATCTCTTCTCCACACCACTCGGATAATACTTTGTAGAACAACCCTTCTTTTGGTTGCAAAGTAACCACAACTGTACCATTACCCATTTCCACATGATATGATGATGTTGGTTCAAAATTTTCACTGTTTTCAAATAAATTGACAGCACCATTTAGTTCGCCAATTTTGTTGACATTCCCCAACTTTTCCATAATCTCTTCTTTGATTTCCAAAATGATTGGATGATTGTATGGCAACGTCTTTAACCAACTTGGCATATCGACATCAATGCTGACAATTGGGAATTCTGTAAGTATATTTGCAAAAATTTTGTCTACATCTTCTTGTCCTGCGTTTTTGATATCCATTGCTAATACTTTTGTTTTATATTTTTCTTGTAGACTTCTTGCAAGTGCAACGGTCTCTGCGCTATCTGGATGTGTTGAGTTGAGTACAACAATATAAGGTTTTTGTGCACGTTCTAATTCGGCTACCACCTTTTCTTCGGCAGCAGCATAATCTTGTCTATCAATACCTGTAATGCTGCCGTCTGTTGTCACCAAAACACCAATTGTGCTATGTGTTGCAATTACTTTGTTCGTGCCAAGTTCTGCTGCTTTTTCGAATGGTAGATTTTCTTGTGTCCATGGTGTTGCAACTAGCCTTGGCTGGTCATTTTCTTTGTCTCCTAATGCTCCTGCTACCATATAGCCAACACAATCAACAAATCTAACTTTCAAATTGACATTATCTGCTACACAAATCTTGACTGCTTCATTTGGCACAAAATGTGGTTGAGTAGTCATTATACTTTTGCCATCACCACTTTGTGGCATTTCGTCAGTTGCGCGTTCTTTGTCGCTTGCGTCAGTGATATTTGGTAATACTAACAAGTTCATTACTTTACTTATAAAAGTGCTTTTCCCTGTTCTAACTGGGCCTACAACACCAACATAGATATCGCCTTTTGTACGAGTGGCAATATCATTATATATTTCAAAACTTTCCATAAAGTCCTCCGTTGATACAAAAATATATGCTTCAAATTTTTTATTTATTCTTGTAAGCAACAAATTGTTGATGAAAATAAAAAAATCGGCAAAGTTTACAAGCAAATAAACAAAATTATTGATAAAGTCATATTATTTTGCTAAAATATAAATGTTATATAATATGGTTTTTATATCAAAAAATTGACCTTATAATATGAAATGTAAAATGATATATTTAGCATGGAGTAAAAAATGAGATGTATATATTGTAATAACCCAAATAGTAAGGTTATAGATAGTAGAATAAATGAAGAAACAAATAGCATAAGACGTAGACGCGAATGTCTAAAATGTGGCAAAAGATTCACAACATACGAAACTGTGGAACTGAACCCAATACTTGTAATAAAAACAGATGGTACAAGGCAACCATATGATATCAACAAAATCAAAAGTGGTATCATAAAAGCATGTATGAAACGTCCTATTAGTATGGCACAAATTGATGATATGGTAACTGAAATTGATAGACAAGTGCAAAGCACAATGTGTCAAGAGATTACTAGTCAAGAAATTGGAGAACTTGTAATGTCTGCTCTAAAAAAATTGGACGAGATTGCGTACATTAGATATGCTTGCGTATACCGAAATTTTAAGGACGTTACTCATCTTTTGCATTATCTAAAACTTGACTTTGACGAAGAAAATAAGATAATGGAAAAGCAAATGAAAAAATGCCCACTAACTGCAAATGATGACAAAAAGACTAACACAACAAAAAAGACAACTACTAAAAAAACAACTACAACTAAAAATAAAAATAAAAGGCAATAAAAATTGCCTTTTTTCTTTGTTTTTTATGTCTTTTTATTATAAAAAATAATGTACTATTTATTTTAAGACAAAAAAAGCCTATGGGACTGCTCCCATTGACTTTTTTTATATTTTTTACCTATTTATTTCAATTTTCCATTTTTATTTTGCAAAAACATGTGATTGAAACAACCATGGCTATGGAGATACTAGAATGTACTTGCATCTCCATGTAACCATTTTTCGTTGTTTTTGACTGCACTAATTGTGACTGTTTGGTCTTTGTCCATAGTAATTGCATCGGTATTACCTGTTACTGTTGTAATTGTTGTTACAAAGTACATTGGAGCTGATACAACTATCTTATATTGTCCTGCTGTCAATTTGTATAATGTCTTTGTCTCACCATGACCCATAATTGCTACATATGTGTCACCTGTATCAACATTGACAATGTATACGATTACTTTTGTACCTTGTGGTACTTCGTAGCCTTCGTCAGCGAGTATGGACATATCTATTGTCAAATCAAATGCACTGAATAAGAATTCTGCTGAAACAGTATGCCCTGCTGTGACATTTGTCATTGTGACTGGGCTTGTTGTTGAGACGTTGTCGAGTCTTACATTGCTTACGACATAAGTTTCATCAATTGTCTCAAATGTAACTGTCATATTATTACCAACAACAACATTTAGTGTGTATGTTGCGTTGTTATCGCTATCTGCAACAAGGTCTAATGAATAGTTGTATCCACTGACATATACTCGTCCATATTCTGGGTTCTTGACTGTAATAACAATCTCAACGCTATTATACATATGAGTAAGCACTGGATATCCATTGTTTTGACCTTCAACGAATGACCAAATCTTTGTGAAATCCCATGTATTGTCAAATGTCCTATAATCTTTCAAATATTCACTTGTGACTGACTCAATGGAGCCTACATCATTATATGAACCATAAGTTGTCAAACAGTTGTTTACTGTTGGCTTGACTGAATATGGCTGAATATCTGCAACTGTATAGACATTTTGTAGAGTGACTGTACTATCTTGAGCTTGACCTATCATAGAGCCATAGTTTGCAACATTTTGCAATGCAACACTAGTAATTGCATACGAATTGTCAATCAAACTATTTGCACTTGCGTATCCTACAAGTCCACCAACTGCACTTGCAGTATTAACATCTATATCTCCAACAAATGCTGACTCTGTCAAGTCTCCTACAAGTTGTCCCACAAGTCCACCATTGTAATTTGTTTGTGTACTAATTGTGGTTGATGTGTCATTATATAGATTTGCTGAACTGTATAAGAGTGTAGCATCTCCTTGCAAATGACCAATTATTGTACCTACAACAATAGTACTATAATTACCAACATCTACCCATACTGAACCATCAATTACTCTAATATTAGATACGTCTGCTGTAACATTTCCTGCAAACGCTCCAACATACAAGTCATTGATTTCTTTTTCTTTGATATCAATAAATGGGTTGTTGAGCACAACATTTTGTTGAGTCATTGTAGAACTAATATATCCAACAAGTCCACCATTTTGTGTTGTCAAATAATCAATGCTATTATTATTGCCATCAATTTGTCCTTTGAATGCAAATGTTGACGTGCTGGAAATTGGTGTAAAGTATTTACCAAACATATCAATGTCATTTGCTATTACAAATGTCTTACCTGTTGTATAACTTGCATCACTATTTGATTTATTAGACAACCAAGCAAGTTGTTTTGGAGATGATATACTAAACTTATTGTCATCCATAACAAGAGCATCAGCGTCTGTTACTATATCGCTCCAATTACCAATAGTTACTGCACCACGAAGTATTGGTGTGCCTACAAGGTCTGCATAGTTAGTCAAATACTTGCTATTGTATGTTTCAAGATTAGTACCATTGTAGATTATCCAATATCTATCAAATTCAAGTGTTGGTAAACTTTCTGGTGTCAAATCTTCAACGTATCTAACTCCCGATGCAACTGCATTCGTTGAGTAGTTGTTGTAATTAATCATACCAGCCAGTGAATTATGCCATTCTGACAATGTTCCGACATTAAGATTATTTCTTACTAATGTGTTGTCGACACTATTTCCGCGCAACATATAATAAGCTTTACCATAGTTTACATTATTTTCAATATAAGAATTATTGTTATATAAATTTCCTACTATTGCTGAACCATATTCATCACCGAGAATTGAACCAAAATTCATACATTGCGTAATTGCTCCATAATATTTTTTATCAAATGGTGCATCAGTAACAAAATTGGACGTTGATATTAGATTTCCAACAATTCCAGCGCGCAATGCAGCAGTAGCAGAACCTAATTCAGTCAAGAATATGTCACCATAATTTATACATTTAGTTACATAACCATAACTACAACCAACAATTCCTCCTACATAATTGTAACTTAAATTATATGTTGTATCATTTTGTATATTTATTCGAGCATAGTTTATGCAGTTTTCTATTTTGCTAAAATATGAATATCCTACAATTCCACCACCATAAATAAAATTACTTATATTGATTTCGCCACTCATAACACAACAATTTTGAATAGCACTAAATCTTGCTAGCGACACAATGCTTGCACCATAAATATATTCTCCGCTAAGTCCAGTAATTATGTCAATGCCATTTATGGTTGTGGTTATATAAACATTTTCCATAACAATGTTTTGAATATTTGAATAATCAGCACGATGAATCAATGCATTATACCCTCTATCCATAACTTTCATATTAGAGATAGTGTGCCATTGGCCGTCAAATATTGATGTATGGAATGCAATTGGTGTCCAATAATAGTCGTCTAAATCAATATCTGCACCAAGGACAAATGTTTTGTTTTGTGTCCATGCAGAACCCATTTTTGAAACATATGCAAGTTCTTCGGCTGACATAATTGTATATGTACTGCCACTAACGTTTGCAATGCTACTTGCAGCATGGTCTGTCCACAAATCTTGTACAAATGTCACTTGGATAGTAATGTCTTGCGCGACATTATCAATTGTAATGATTGTAGTTCTGCCATCAACACCACTTGTGTATGTTGCACCGGTGACGACAAACTCGACTCTCATTCTAGCGTCTGGGGTTGCCATTATGCGTAACGTACTGCCATATGTTGTTGATATAATATCTCCACTGACTTGGTCAGTAACTTCTCCTGTACCAATTTGAGATGTAACTGTACCATGTGATACATAGTCTACTCTCACATCTTCTGGCGTTCTATAACCAATGTCAAGCGTGACTTCGTATGATACTAATTCAAATATTGCTGTAAGATTTGTATTTTCAGTAATCACAAATGAGTAACTACTATTTGTACTGACTGTTGCACCAAGGTCATTGACCCAACGAACAAATTGCGTTCCTTCAACATTAGTTGCCGTTACAGTGATATTTGTTCCATGGTCGTACCAACCAACCGTGCCGTTGTGTTGTCCTTCGGTAATATCAACCGAACCATAGTCTGCTGGACTTGCTTGAATTTGCAATGTGTATTGTTTTGTAAATACTGCGATATAATCACCAGCAGTAATTTCGTTTGCATGCAATGACAATACGACTGCACTAACTGCTGTATTTACACTGTATACTAATATACTTGTGTTTTCGTATGTGGTTGTTGTATCTATCATTGCGCCATTGTGCATAATTCCTATGAATCTATATGTTGTGCTGTCATAGTCAACACGGAGTATGACATTTCTTGGAGATTCTTGTTGTTGCCCATCACCGTCAACATAACTGTAATCTGCATATGCATATTCTCCTGCACCTGACATTATCATTGATGAAGTAATGTCTGTGAGTGCTGGGGCTGTGTCATCAGTTGATGCTTTGCTCTGCAATTGCGCTTGCCATGTATAATTGAATTTATCTATCTCAAACACAACATTGAGTGTATGGTCTTCTGTCACACTGTTAAATGTGTAACTATCTCCCACATCGTCTATTCTTGTGCCATCAACTTCGATATATTCTGCATGGTAATGCTCGTTTGCGATAAAGTCAAATGTGATATCTCCACCAAGTATGACGTATACAAATCCAAAGTTATCTCCACTTGGCTCGACTGTACCAAATTCGTTATATGT
>CALWPI010000031.1 GCA_944383385.1 uncultured Clostridia bacterium | reverse complement strand
CCTAACGAGTTGCGACCACAACAAAACAAAGGATATAAAACAAAATATACCGTTGATAAAATAGATAAAGATGACAAAATAGATAAAAAATAAAGTCACTCAAATGTGACTTTTCTTTTTTGTACTTACTATAACGCTCAATATTCTAACAGAACATGTAACCTTTTGTTTGTAATACAAAACAAATTGTAATAATATATTTATATGAAAATAGATAGATTTTGGCTAAAAATAATTGCAGTTACGACAATGTTTATTGACCACATTGCGGCAATTATTGGACTAGATTATTTTAGCGCGCTCCAACTTGATTGGCTTTATATCGTCATGCGCAGTATAGGTAGAATATCTTTTCCTATATTTGCATTTTTTGTGGCAGAAGGTTGGCAACATACCAAAAACAAAACAAAGTATTTTTTGTATATTCTTATTTTTGCAATAATATCTCAACCAATATATTATTTTGCACTAAACGAACAACTATTTGAATTAAATATTTTGTTTACATTTTGCATATCTATTTTATTATTTGTAATTGTTGATAATATAAAACAATACAAAAGTTTGACTTTTATTTACATATGTAGCATTTTTGCAATTCTAATGGTGGTATTTATGCTTGATGCAATGGGCATTACAATATCATATGGAGTGTATGGCGTCCTATTGCCACTCATATTTTATATATTATACAATTCAAACTTTCCTTATCACAAACTTATTTTATGGATAATAGTTGCCATAGCAATGATACTACATTGGCTAATATTTTATCTTGTTAATCCTACGTGTGATATTTTGTCATTTTATACATTGTTTGCACTGCTATCTATTCCCGTGCTGTTGTTGTACAATAGACAAAAAGGCAAGTATTCTCTAAAATGGTTTTTTTATATATTTTACCCTACACATTTACTAATCATTTGGTTGTTTTCATTAATTATATAAAAAGGAAGTGTAGCAGTACACCTCCTTTTTTATTAAGTCCTCATTTGAACATTTTCAAACATTTCATTATAAGGGTCTTCTACATAATCTGTAATGTCAACAGGAACGGTTATTACACTTGACGTATAATTAATTGTGTATGTTATTTGAGTAACCATTGTTTCAATTGCACCATCATAGTCTGTCAATTTGCTCTTGCTATTTATTTTACAATCAATCTTTACAAGTAAATTTTCTTTAATCTCATAAGCATATGTGGTTACGTCACCGAGTCCATTTGCATCTAAAACAGAAATTTCAAAATATAATTTGTAATGCCCTTCTCCCAGTTTTTGATTGTCTTGTTTTACTTTTAATGTTTTCCCTTCATCCACTGTTGGTGTGAGAAAATCTTCATTTACTATTGTGCCGTCCATTTCAACTATTCCACCAATAGTCAAATATTCCGTAGCAGATTTAGTAATCTTTTCTTTTTGCTGATGTTCTTCGTTGATTTTATAATATTCACCTTCAAAATCAGTCATTTTGAAATTGGAATGTGTGGTAATAGTTTCTACATAAGTGCCATATGTATGTGTGGTTTCGGTCGTTGTAGCAGTAGTATTGACACTCTGTTGCAAAATGCTTTTGTCATTGTTTGTATAGACCATATAGTCAATACCACCATCAATTTGTGAACGCACTTTATAGCTACTTATGTCAGCATATAAATCATATCTTATTGTAAAATTTTGTGCATTCAACATTCCGTCGTTTGCAACTGCATTAGCAAGAACAGTCAAAGCTTCTTCTTGTGTGATTGGAGTCCCTTGTACTTTTTCTTCTCCACATCCAGCAAACAACATTGTCATAGGTAATATGAAGAGAATTGAAAGGATGACTCCTAGAAATTTCTTTTTCATAATTGCCTCCTTTTAGTATTGTAACTTATAATAAATCATTGTGTCAAAAAAATCACATAAAAAAATTAATACATAGAAAAACGAATTTCTAATAAAATATGCTTTTTTAATTAAAAAACGCATTTTATGTAAAATCTTGTATTTTGATATTACTCAATATTTGGCATATTTTGACAAAGTATGCTATTATAAAACTAGTGAGGGAAAAATATGATAGACAAAAAATGGGATACAAGATTTATGCAAATGGCAGAACTCGTTGGCACATGGAAAAGTTGCTATAAATCTAATCGTCAAGTAGGAGCAATAATTGTACGTGACAAACGAGTGATTGCAACTGGATATAATGGGGCTCCGGCTGGCATTAAAAGTTGTATGGAAAAAGGAGAATGTATACGACTCAAAAACAACGTTCCTAGTGGAACAAGACAAGAATTTTGTTATGCAATTCATGCAGAACAAAACGCTATTGTTCAAGCTGCCAAACTTGGTATAAGTGTGGAAGGAGCAACAATGTATGTCACTCACCAGCCTTGCTCAATTTGTACAAAATTTATAATAAATGCTGGAATCAAAAGAATAGTATACAAAGAGCCATACCCTGACGAATTTGCTATGAAACTTATAAAAGAATCCGGTATAATACTAGAACAATACAAATAAAAGGAGAAAAGATTATGCAAGATGTATCAGTTATGATTGATAACTACAAATTCAATTTTAGAGTGTGTGCTCTTATTGAAAACAATGGCAGATATCTATTAGAAAAATCTAACAATGTTGATTTTTTGAACATGCCAGGTGGTAGAGTCCATGTCGGCGAAAGTACGCTCGATGCAATAAAAAGAGAAATAAAAGAAGAAATTGGTATAACAGTAGACAATTGTAGATTAATAAAAGTGGCAGAGCAATTTTTTAATTTTGACAACAAAAATTATCATGAACTAAATTTTGTATATTATGTTCATCTAGACGATAACAATCCATTAACAAAAAAGAAGTGCATTAAAAATCTGGATAACAAAAATGAAACCATGAATTGGTACAAAAAAGATGAATTGCATAATTACAAAATTTTGCCAGAATTTATTTATGACATAAAAGCAGATGAATACATATCTCATCATATTTTTAGCAAACTAAAATAGCGCTCCACGCTATTTTTATTTTTTATACTGAAACAGTTTTTGATGTAAACAAATTATGGTAAACTAATATATATCGTGAGGTCATATGAAAACAAAGTATAAAATATTTTATATGTTTATTTTGCTGTGTTTTGTAACTTTTGCCATTACAGGCTGTACAAAGGAATATCCTTTTCCTGTCATAAACACAAGTACTGATGTCAAAAATGTCATACTTATTGTCGGCGACGGTATGGGATACAATCATATTGAAAATGCAAAGACATATTATGATATGGGCACTCTTGCATTTGAAAAGGATTATGTAATAGGTGTTGATACATCATCAAAATCCTTGTTTACTACTGATAGTGCTGCGGCAGCCACTGCACTTGCCACTGGGTATAATGTCAAAAACGGCAAGATTGGAATGGACGGCAACAAAACCTTGACAAACATAATGGAAATTGCAAAAGACAACAATAAAAAGACAGGTATTATAACCACCGACAACTTATATGGTGCAACCCCTGCTGCGTTTTCTAGTCATGCAAAAGACAGAGATTATACGAACAATATTATTGTCGACCAATATCAAAGCAATGTCGATTTGATGATTGGTGAAAAATCAAGTAAGTATCAAGAATATTACCAAAATTTTACGAGCAATGGATATAGTATATATGAAGACTACAACTCTCTTGTCTCGTCAAACACAAACAATAAAATACTAGCCAATATCTCTAATCTTCGTTCAATTTATAATCCTAACATAACTGGTCAAGTCAATTTGGTTGACATTGTCAGTTTTGCACTTGATTATTTAGATAACGAAAATGGATTTGTACTAATGATTGAATGTGGTCATATTGACAAATGTAGTCACAGTAAAGATATTGTAGGAGCATTGAGTGAGGTTCATACTCTAATTGATGTTGCAAACAAGTGTTATGACTTTGCACAAAATAGAGACGATACAGCAATCATAATCACTGCTGACCACGAAACTGGTGGGCTCAAAAAAGCAAATGACAAAAATGACATAAAAAATAGTTTATATTCAAAATCTTCTCATACAAGTAGTGATGTGCCACTATACGTTTATAATTGTTCGTTTACAAATGTTGGAGAAAAAGTAAAAAATACATTTATTTTCTATATCATGAAACATATTGTGACAAACATATAGTATTATAAAAAAGTGTGAATTTTCATACTTTTTTGTTTTCTATGTGGAGTAATTTAATTTTTTTATCCACACCTGCACGATATCCTGTCATTTGTCCATTTTTTCCTATTACCCTATGGCAAGGGATAACTAAGAGTATTGGATTTTTGCTTATTGCGTGTCCCACTGCCCTACAAGATGTCTTTATGTTATATTTTTTATAAAACATATCTGCAATGTCACTATAACATATCGTTTGTCCATATGGTATTTCTTTTACAATGCTCCAAACACGGTTTTGAAATATTGTGCCATTTGGAAGGAGTGGAAAATCTATATCACTTGGTATACGACTAAAATAATTATCCAACCATTTTGTCACCTTATCAAAAATATCAATATTCTCACATATGTTGTCAGGTCTGTCTAAAAATTGTAATGATGTCAAATTTTCTCCATCACTTTTTATAACGATATTGCCAATTGGACTTTTATAATTGCAAGTATATATCATATGCATATTATATCATATATTTAATGTATAGAAACAAAAAAATAGGCCCGCGGCCTATTTTTATATTTCTCTTGTTTCATTGATTCCGTCAATATTATGACATGGGTCAGTACATTTGAAGCACCCTGACAAACATCTTGCGCCTTTGCTAAATTTTTTCAATTCTTCTGCTCTTGGATGATTTTTGTCAACTAGTGCTTTTATATAATTATGTAAAATATTATTTGTGCTTTCATTTATTTCAAGTTGTGCATGTGTGCACTTCCTTTCAAGCATTTTGAGTACAAAGTAGTCAAATGTTCCCATTTCATTGACGGATACTAACATGCCTTGTGGGAACTCCTTAGCGCGTGAATTACAATCTTTTATCCACTCTTTTACTAGATTTTCGTCACTCTTTAATATAGTTGGCACATAAAATTCTGGTTTGTCTAATAAATCAATAGAATAAGTCAATGTTCTATGTCTTTGTGCTTGTGCAAAACATGCAAAACTTGCTTTATAATTAGTTGCATAAACATCACCAAAATACTCTTCTATCTTTCTAGAACTCATCAAAGACAACTTTCTACCTTTTGCTTCTCCACTAATATACTCATCAAAATATGGCGTTGTTTCTTTAATTGCATTGCAAAAGTCAATCATAGCAGGTTTTAACATTCTGTACAATTTGTTTTGTTCACTATCTGGTCTATTTATTTCTCTTTGCATCATGTGATATATATTATTTAATTGTCTATAAGTCACAGAATATGCCATTGATGTTGGAGTAAATATTGAAATGAGATATCTAGCATTCTCTTGTGCTAATTTTTTTATCTTTTTATCCGTATAAAATTCTGGATTCTTTGCTTGATACTTTTCTGTAATAAGTTTTGTAAATATCTCTAACCATTTGTCGTATAATTGTTGTTCATCTTCTTTAAGCACCATTTTGGTATAACGCGCACTCTTTTCGCTTGTAGTATATTGATGCTCGTTATTTATCACCATAGCAAGTGCCTTTGGTATATCTTCAAGATAAAAATTGATTACTGGGTGGTCAAATACACTGTGGTGTCCACTTACCTTTGTTTGATTAGCACGATTGTGTGTCTTTTGTGGGTCTTCGTTTTCTATTTTCTCAAAATTGCTTACCATATAGCAAATACCTGCATTGTGCCCACTAAATGTTTCAAATTCTTCTTTGCTTGCAACATATCCTGGCTTTGTTGAACCAATAATTGATATTTTCATGTTCCATCTCCTTTACCATTCATTAATGTATTTTAACACGTATACAAGCATATTTCAATGGTACATTTGACCAAATTTGATACATGGTCATTTCATCATGTAAACAAACAACAAAAAAGTGCGTAAAATCGCACTTTTTTAATCTTTACAAGTTTTTGCAAGTATTGGTTTTACTACTTCTATTATAAAGAATCCTACAATATTTACACCAAGGACAGCAAGGAATTGCCATACAGAAACTGCTGTCAACCCAAATATAACTCCAATAGGTGTAAAGAATACTAATACTTGTACAACCATCAAAAGCAATATGCTTAAATTTATATAATTATTACTAAACACACCTTTTTTGAATATAAATCCCTTTAATTCTTTACAGTTGTACGTAAATGTAAATTCGGTAAATACGACACTCAAAAGTGCAAGCGTTTGCGCAACTTCATAATTAAACATATATTTTGCCACATAAAATACTCCCAATGAGATTGCAGCCTCTATCAAAGCAGAAACAACTATTGATGCCGTCATAAATGGAGTAAATATTTTTCTGTTCAATCCATATGGTTTTTGTTTCATACTATCTTTATTGTCTTTTTCAAATGCAAGAGCAATTGAAGGTAATGTGTCAGCAACAATATCAATATACAAAATGTGAAGTGGCGATATAATATCCATACCAATTATCATACCAAACAAAATAAGGAATATTTCTGCGAAGTTACTCGAAAGATTATAAAGTATTGTTCTTAATACATTATGATAAATCCTTCTACCTTCTTCAACAGCAGTAACAATTGTTGCAAAACTATCATCCATCAAAATAATGTCAGCAACATTTTTTGTGACGTCTGTACCGGCTTTTCCCATACCGACACCAACGTGTGCAAGTTTGAGTGCTGGTGCGTCATTGACTCCGTCTCCCGTCATGGCAACCACTTTACCACCTTGTTGAAATGCTCGAACTATACGCACTTTATGTTCTGGGGTCACTCGTGCAAAAACTGTATATCTTTTGACAAAGCTTTTTAGTTCATCATCAGTTAGTGCATTTATTACCTTGCCTTCTACACCTTGGTCATCATTTTTTGCAATTCCAACTTCTTTTGCAATAGACATTGCAGTTGCAAGGCTATCCCCTGTTATCATAATAGGACGCATTTTGGCATCGATACATTTTTTAACTGCTTCTTTAACCCCATCTTTTGGTGGGTCCATCATACCAGCAATACCAACTAAAATGAAATCATCTTCATCAGTTACATCATATTCTTTTTTGTTTTTTGTTTCTTTATAAGCAAAAGCCAAAACTTTGTATGACTTTTTACTCATTTGTTTCTCATGTGCTAAAAATTTGTTTTTTACCATTTTTGTTAGTGGATATACTTTACCATTTTTATAATATTTTTTACTACGAGATATCAGTTCTCCAAGACTTCCTTTTGTCAACATCAAGGTGTCGCCATCTATAATATTTATTGTACTCATCATCTTTCTACTAGAATCAAAAGGTATCTCTCCAATTCTTTTATGTTTTCTTATTTCGTCAAGATTTTGATTGAGATTATATAAATATTTACTCAAAGCGATTTCTACTGGGTCGCCAATGAAATCCCCCTTTTCTTTTATATTTGGTTCAGTATCATTACAAAGCCCCATAATATTGTTCAACATTTTTAGTTCTTTGTGTTCTAGTTTGACATCACGATACACTTTTTCATTAGCAAACAATTCAACAACTGTCATTTGATTTGTTGTAATTGTTCCCGTTTTGTCTGTACAAATAATTTGTGTTGCACCCAATGTTTCAATAGCAGCCAATTGTTTGACAACAGTCTTTTTCTTGGACATTTGTTGAACACCAATAGTAAGTGTTGCTGTAATTGAAACTGGCAAAACTTCTGGAACGGCGGCAAGCACCATAGAGATGCACAGCATAATAATTGATATTGCATCAAGTCTCTTTATAAGTCCATAACACAACGTAATTGCAATCAATACGCATGCGATTACTGTTATAAAATTACTGACCTTTTTAACTTTGACTTGCAGTGGTGTTAATGCTTCGTCTTTTTTGTCTAGACTATTAGCAATAGCACCTATTTCCGTATCCATACCTGTTGCAACCACAACAGCTTCAATACGACCATTCACAATATTAGTGCCAGAATAAACCATATTTGTTCTTTCTTGCAACAGTACTTCTTTGTTTATGACATCTACCTTTTTGTCTACTGCCACACTCTCCCCAGTCAAAATAGATTCATCTACCTTTGCATTGATTGCCTTTATTATTCTAGCATCAGCAGGAATTTTGTCTCCTGCCTCTAATAGCATAATATCTCCAACAACAACTTGTGTTGCATCAATTTCAATCCAAGCATTATCACGTTTGACTTGTACTTTTGACACAGTCAAATCTTTTAGTGCGTCTATTGCCCTTTCACTTTTTAGTTCTTGAGCAAAACCCATAAGAGCATTCACAAGCACACAACCAAAAATAACAATCGCTTCAATCACACTTTGTTTGGTCACCAACGAATGTACAAGTGATACAATACCTACCAAAATCAAAAGCAGTATCATCATGTTATTGAATTGTTGCAAAAATATTCTAAAAGGACTCTTTTTTGCTTTTTCTTTTAAGATATTTTCTCCATAAGATTCTAGTCTATTTTGAGCCTCTTTGTTTGTAATACCATTCTCATTTGATTTGATATTCAAAAATGTTTCTTCAACTGTGCTTTGATAAAATTTTTTCATATATCTCCTTAACTTAAAAATATGATAACACATAATATACTTGATTTCAAAACATATTAATTATTAAAACGAAACAATTAAAAAGCATATTATTGGGTAGGATAATTATCGTCTAAAATAACAATAAAAAACGCCCTTTCGGGCATTTTGGTGCACCGTAAGGGACTCGAACCCCTAACCTTTGGTTCCGTAGACCAACGCTCTATCCAGTTGAGCTAACGGTGCATATTATAAAAATGTTATATAACCAAACTTTGTGAACCAAAGGTTGGGTCCCATAAAAGATTTGTTTACAAAATTTTATGGGTAAAGGAGCAACTAATAAACAAATTGAGTTTTAATGATAATAAAAACGATATCTTTTATTAGATTGCGACGTGGTTCCGTAGACCAACGCTCTATCCAGTTGAGCTAACGGTGCATATTATAAAAATGTTATATAACCAAACTTTGTG
>CALWPI010000030.1 GCA_944383385.1 uncultured Clostridia bacterium | reverse complement strand
TTTCTAACCGTTACATTAAATGTCAGTTCTGCCGTTGAATTGATTTGAATATGATAATTTATTTCATAATCACCATCCTCGCCAACAATTATCTCATTAGTACCTGTCGTACAATTTAGTATTGGCATTGCTGTATTTAGTTCTACTTGGGAATAGTTGTTTGCACCAGATAGAGATGGGGTCTGTTCTGCATCATTATATAAGCCTGCATAAGCAGCAAGTCCTGAACCAGTAGGTCCAGTAGGACCCGTTGGACCGATATCTCCTTGAAGCCCTTGTATTCCTTGTGCCCCGGTGTCACCAGTAGGTCCAGTTGGACCGGTTGGCCCTGTTGGACCGGTTGGACCTGTTGGGCCTGTTGCACCCGCATCACCCTGCAATCCTTGTATCCCTTGAGCTCCTTGTGGGCCAGTGTCTCCTGTAGGGCCGGTTGGGCCGGTTGGTCCTGTTGGGCCTGTTGCACCCGCATCACCCTGCAATCCTTGTATCCCTTGAGCTCCTTGTGGGCCAGCGTCTCCTGTAGGTCCAGTTGGCCCGGTTGGACCGGTTGGACCGGTTGGGCCTGTTGGGCCTGTTGCTCCCGTTGCGCCTGTATCTCCTGTTGGTCCCTGTAATCCTTGTACACCTTGTGCACCTGTCGCTCCTGTTGCTCCTGTCGCGCCGGTTGCACCCGTTGGACCAGTTGCACCTTGTGGAATGAAGAATGTCAAATCAGCAGTTGCACCAGTTCCACTTTGAACAACGGATGCATTGCTGCCAGCAGCAATAGTATTTGTTCCTAGTACTTCGATTGTCGTAATAGTTGCACCTGTTGGACCAGTTGGACCCGTTGGGCCCGTTGGACCGGTTGGACCGGTTGGACCAGTGACTCTTGTTATGATTGTTCTTTGGCAGTTATTTGTTCTAATACGTCTACAACAACGACCATTGTTGTATCCAAATAAATTATTTAACATAATTCCCTCTCTCGGAGTTTTCCTCCAATTTATTTTATGCCATAACTTATTTTTTTGTTATTTCTATAACATTAATATAAAAAAGACGGCTTTGCCGTCTTTTGTTTACACAAAATTATATTCTTATGTATTTGTTGTAACGTTTTAGTAACCAGTTACCAAGCGTATACAATGCAAGCAAGCCTATTACAATAGGAACAGCTGCCCAAGCAGTTAATCCAAACAATGCTTCGCTAATAAACATACCAGCAAGCAATTGAATTAGATAATTTACAACATAAGTTAGTATTGGATTACTTCCCCAAATTGCAAAGAAATCAAATCTTGGTTTCCAATTGTTTAGATAGTTTAGAAGTCCCCAAACGATAGCAGAAACACTTGCACAGAATGTAGCATAGACAGGTGTTGCACCTCTCTTTCTTGCAGCAACGTCGTAAGCAACAATCATAACAACAGATACTAACAACATAAGTGATGTAAGTATCCAGTATCTATTTTCGCCTTTCATTTCTGCAAAGACTGAGCCTAGCAACAAAATTCCAGCCCAACTAAAACCACCAATGAGTCCACCTTCAAGGATTTTGCCAGCATAGTCTAATAGGCCATTTTGTTCTACAACTGTGATAACAGCAAATGTTACGAAAACAATAACAAGTTTACCAATTTTATCAAATTTGACAAATGGTAAAGCAAGTAGGATTGCAAGTCCAATGTTTTGTAGAGTATCCCACATCCAACCACCGAATTTGTCTGGTTGTGCTCCTGGATATTGCGCACCCATACTGACGCACAAGCTATATAGACCAATTAGTCCACATGCTGCCAAGAAATAAACTAATACTGTACGAGCGATTTGATGCAATTTATCTGATTTGATAAATGATACAACAATTGCAAATAACACAACAGCAATTGCTACAACAAACAATACAGCAAATATTTTTTGATTTAGACGCAAATCTTGAAATTTATCGCCTTCAAGCATGCTTCCCCAACCATCTTCTAGACCATTGAGAAGGCTACCTACACCAATAAGAGCAAGTCCTCTTAGTGCAAATTGCCAATATGCTCTTTTTGTGCCAACTTTTGCTTCACGGGACTTGAAACTTCTAACAGTGGTAAGTCCAATGACAAAGATAAACATTGCGGCAAATAAATCTGCAAAAGCTACACCTGGCAATATTTGAAAACCACCAACACCTTCTTTATTAGCATGACTCATGTATGGTTCTAAAAATTCAAACGCTCCAAAGAATGGAAGAATGAATGAACATACCATAAGGAACATACAAATGCCACGGAATCTATCGATTGAAAGTATTCTTTCACTCTTTACTGCTGCATTTGTGCTTTGTGTTTTGGTTTCTTTTTCTGCAACATTTTTTGTTTCTACTGCTTGTTCATTTTCAACAGTCTCAACATTTTTCTCTTTTTTCATATTTCCTCCTTTATAAACTTATAGATTTTTTGGAACGGGATAACAAATACGCAATTGTTGTTAGCAAACAAATTGCAACAACTCCCTGTATGAGTCCTAGCCACCAAGCCGCATTGGCAACTATACTATCAGGCATAAATTGTGTATAGGAACCTATCACAAAAAATTCTATCAAAAACATAATAATTGGGTTTTTGCCCCACCAGACAAAAGGGTCAAATGCACTTTTGTGAAATCTATCTAGCGCATCAAATACACAGAATATTAGTCCACTAAGTCCAGTACCAACTAATAAGAATGTTGGACTAGCACTACCCAAATTTATTTCTCCTAACCACTGCGTAGCAAATACACCAACAGCGCAGAATAACGCAGAACTAATAAGTGCATATTGTTTATTTTTGAAATATAAATCAGCAATCATCATATCAAATATGAGCATTGCTCCCCATCCAAAGCCACCAATTGTACCACCATGAACAGGTACATCTAGCCAAGCTTTGTTATCTCCATATTGATGGAATATCGTAAATGCAATGAATATAAGTGTAGCACCCAATGCTTTTACCCAAGTTTTTGCTTTAACAAATGGAAATGCAACTAGTATTGCAAATCCGATTCCTTGCAATGTTACCCAATAAACATAGATTTGACTACCTGTTTGCCACCATGCAAAAAAGTCAATTGTGGTAATAACAATGTTGATAATACCCATGCAAGATAATGTTACATAGAATATTTGCTCTGCTACAAAAGATAGTTTCTTTTTCCATGCAGGAATGAGAGCAAGTAATCTAAGCACAAGAGCAAGTAGTCCAACAATGGACAATGATAACAAAATCCAATCTACAACATTGAATTCATATCCACCCATTGTGTCAATCACTTTGTTGCACACATCCAAAAATGTACCAACACCAATGATTGCGAGTGCACGTTCAAAATAGTGTAGTATTGCCATTTTTGTTCCATACAATCTTTGCCATTTGGTAAAAGATAACGCAAATGTCATACCAATAGCAAAGATAAATGCTGGTGCAATAATATCAGCAAGAGTCATACCAGGCAAAATAGAAATACCACCATTTGCCTCATTATGTTCTGCAAGTTTAGATAAAAAACCAAGATTCTTAAAATTTTTCAAAAACTGAAAAATCAACATACATAATACACAAAATCCACGAAATCTATCAATGCTTTTTATTCTTTTTGTCTCGCGAACAATGTCTTTATTTCCCAATATCGCTGTCTCTGTCATAAACGCTCCTAAATTATATTAAATTTTTTGTAATCAATTTTGCCCATATTAGTTCTAGGCATCTCATCAATTATTTCAACCAATCGTGGAACTGAATATTTCATCAAGTTCTTTTCACAAAGTACAATTATTTCTTTCTTCAATTTTTCTTCATTTATTGATGTTGTCTTTTTCAATGTTACATATAGTTTGATATACGTTTTTTCATTATAGTGATAAAATACTGCACACGCTTCATCAACTAATTCATGTTGTTTTGCCACCGTCTCAACTTCGGCCGGGAAAACATTAATAGCATTTATCTTCATAGACCTTTTCTTTCTGTCAAGAACATATAGGTATCCGTCACAATCCATATATCCAACGTCACCAGTTCGTATCCATTTTTCATTATCTTTTATAACGAACCCGTCTTTGTCATCAATATAATATTTCATAACACTTGGCGATTGGACTACTATTTCACCAATAGTTTTAGGTTTCAACACATTTCCGTCATCATCCCAAATCTCAATCTTTGTGTTTGGAATTGCTTTGCCACAACTATTTTTTCTATAATGTTCAAATGTATTTGCTGCACAAACACTAGACACTTCTGTAAGTCCATATCCTCTAAATAATCTCGCAGAACTGCCATACCTTTTCATAACAGTATCAAAGTGTTCTACAAAGCTTTCGTGCAACACGTCTCCACCACACCATAGGTCACGCAGTTTAGCTAAATGTTTGCCATAAAAGTTTTTTTGTTCCAACATTTTTTTGAACATCACAGGCACACCAACAAAGAACGTAACATTATATTCCCTAATAAGATTGTTTATATTTTTTGGCGAGAACGTTGGTGTTAGTATCAAACTATATTTGTTTGTTAAACATGTATGGACAGCAACTCCAAGTCCATATGCATGAAATATTGGCAATGCAACAAGGCTATATTCACTGCCACCACCACGCTCTTTTCTTGTATACATTTTTTCAAGAGAGACACTCAATTCATTGAGTGCGTCATTTTGTAGCGCAACTATTTTTGGTTTACCACTCGTTCCACCACTATGCATGGTGCAAACAATGTCACTTCCTGCTCCTTCTATCTCAACTTCACTTTTGTTATTTGGATTATGATAAATCAATTTGCTATAAGCAAGACTTCCTTTGCATGGTCTATGTTTTGTTCTAGCAAAGATATAGTAAAATAATTTTCTAAACACAAAATAATTAGATATAGAACAATTAATCAATATTTGGTTAAGTGTTTTCAAGTCTTTGTGTTCTTTTACCAAAATATCATAGTACATCAAACCTTTTGATTTGACTTCTTGAAGGTTTTCTTTCAATTTTTCAAGTGGAGTCATAGGATGTACAATGTTTGCAACAACCCCTAATTTTGAGCATGCATAAAATCCCACAAGTGCTTGTGGGCAAGTTGGAAGATAAAGCGTTAAAACATCGCCTTTCTTGAAACCCAATTTTTTCAAAGAATAGGCGAAGTCGTCAATATTTTTTATAAATTTGTTTATAGATAATCTGTGCTTAAAAAAAACGATACAACCCTTTTTCTTATCACAGTTTTTGACCAACATTTCGTAACAAGTCATTTTTTTCTCCTGATTGTAACAATCAAATTATAACATACGAAAATAGAATTTCCAAACAAATTTATGAAATTTGACAAAAAAACTAAAATGTGTACAATATTTTTTATAAAACAATAGAAAAATCGCTTAATTTACGCATAATTAAGATTTGACAAAACAACTGTTTTTGTATAAATTTTAATGTAAATTAAGCGTTTTAAGTTGATTATCGCAACTTACACAAATAAAAAGCACAACAGTAAGTTGTGCTTTTACTTTTCAAAATTATCTTTCGTCCCTAGTATCTTCATTCTTTTGATAATAGTTTGTAACATTTTTGATTTTCTCAAAGTTTCCATTTGTTTCTTTGATTAACATCAATGTTCTATCAATATCACTTTTTACAACTTTATATACTCTCAACTTAACCATTAGTCTTGTTGGTTCTACAAAAGTACATTTTTTTATTTTGTCTCTTAAAAAGTCTGGTACTTCTTTCAATGTTTTTTCGTAATCATTATAGTTTTCCATGCTGATTACAATATATTCATTTGATTGTGGTTTTTGACTATCAACTTCTTCATAATCAATTAGTTTGTTTTTTAACTGAAAACTTTCAAACTTGTTTTTGTTCAAAACTTCTATTTTTTCTTTATAATCTTTGATTTCTGGAGAATTTTCGAAAAAGAACATAATTGATTGATTGTCAATAGTCTTATCATTATTGTAGCCTTTTTCGATTAGCATTTTGACATCTTCTACTGAACCATATTTCATTGCATGGTACATAAGGTCCTGCCCATTGCCATAACAAGGTGTATTCACATCAAGTTTCAATAAATCAACAATTTTGCCAATGCCTTGTGCCAATTCCTTGTCTGTCATCTCTGGATATTTTTCTTTTATTTTTTCATAGTCAGGAGTTTGAGTATATTCGTCATGAACTAATATCTTAAATAAGTAATCAAAAATCTCTTTTTTACTAATTCTAAATTCTAATGAATTTTCAATCGCCTTCATAATTCCACGATTGTTTTCAACTGTTTTTGCATAATTATATCTTGGCATATTTCACCTCGTTAGTTTATTATAACGATTTATTATAACAAATATAAAAAACATTGTCAATATTACGTTTTTTTAATGTTATGGAATTATAAAATATGAAAAATAACAAAATTTTTATTTTTTTATTGTCAAAGATACAAAAGTATATTATAATAAATCAGACTAAAATGGTAGGAATTGAAAATAATAAATTAGGAGAATCATGCTAGAAGTAAAAAATATTTCGTATAATGTCACAGAAAATGGTTTGACAAAGACAATTTTGTCAAACATATCTTTTGTTTGTCCTGACAACCAGAATTTAGTTATAACTGGACACAACGGCAGTGGCAAGAGCACATTACTAAAAATAATTATGGGCATATTACAACCAACAAGTGGACAAATTTTTTATGATGGCAAAGACATAACAAATTTGTCTATAACTCAAAGGGCACAATTAGGCATTGCTTATGCATTTCAACAACCAGTTACATTCAAAGGGATGACAGTTAGACGCATGCTAGAAATTGCTAGTGGGAATAATGATTTCAACTATTTTTGTAGCTTGTTATCAAAATTGGGATTGTGTGCAAGAGATTATGTAGAGCGTGAGATGAATGACAAGTTGTCTGGTGGTGAAAGAAAAAGAATTGAAATTGCCACAGTGCTAGCAAGAGACGCAAAATGCAATTTATTTGACGAACCAGAGGCTGGTATTGATATTTGGAGTTTTGACGCGTTAGTTGAAATATTCAAAAATAACAAAAAAACCAACATAATCGTGAGCCATCAATCAAAACTCATTGAGCAGGCTGACAAGATTCTTGTTTTGTCCAACGGGCAAGTTGATAAATTTGGCACAAAAGAAGAAATATTTCCTACCCTTAATCACTCACAAACTTGTGAAAAATTGAGGAGGGAAAATGGATAAGATTAGTCTAGAATTATTAAAACAAATTGCAGATATAGAAAAAATACCACAAGGCGCATACAATTTTAGAATAGACGGTAAAAAGGCTGAACAACATTCAACATCCGAAATCCAAATTGTATCAAAAAAAGATAAACAAGGTATAGATATTTACGTTGCTCCAAACACAAAAGGCAAGAGTGTACACATTCCAGTAATGCTTACAAAGGGTGGGCTAAAAGACATGGTATACAATGACTTTCATATTGGAGAAAATTGTGATATAGTCATTGTCGCTGGTTGTGGCATTTACAATTGCTCTAATGCAACAAGTGAACATCAAGGCATTCACACTTTTTACATCGGGAAGAACTCTCATGTAAAATATGTGGAAAAACACTTGGGTATTGGAGAAAATAATAGCAAAAGAGAGTTTTTCCCTATTACAAAAGTTTATATGCAACAATCTAGCACAATGGAAATGGAAACAACTCAAATTGGTGGAGTATCCAATACAAATAGAAAGTCCTTTGCCAAATTATATGACAACGCAAAATTAATTATAAAAGAAAAAATAATGACTGATAATGATGACGTATCAAAATCAAGTTTTGAAGTACAATTAGTAGGCAAAAAATCAAGCGTTGATGTTTTGTCTCGTTCAGTTGCAAAAGGAAAATCAAAACAAACTTTTACAAGCAACATAATTGGCAAGAGCGAATGTTTTGGACACGTCGAGTGTGATGGCATTATACTGGATAATGGTATTATCGTATCTACACCAAAAATAAATGCGCAAAATATAGACAGCACCCTTGTGCACGAAGCAGCAATTGGCAAAATTGCTCAAGACCAAATAACAAAATTAGAAACATTGGGACTAAACAAAGAAGACGCTGAAAAAATAATAATAGAAAGTTTTATGTTATAAAACAAAAAAGGAAACTTCTGTTTCCTTTTTTTTGCAATTTGTAATTAAATTTTACCTTAATTAATGTTCTCTACTGCAAATTCTTTACTTCATTATAAAGGCAATCAACTTTTTCTTTTTTACCTTCTATTGCAACAATATACGCTTTTCTAGGTTCAATGTATTCATCCATTTCAAACTTTGCATCGCCCTTTTTATAAGTATAACGATTGCGTATCAATACATTATCTTTTTTATAACCCAAAAATTCTAATATAGAATAAACTGCCTTTTCGTCACTAAAATACAAAGATTCGCTTTCACGTCTCTCAACTAATGGTTGGTCGACTAATTTATCCTCCTTAAAATCCAAACATTTAGTTATTTGACCATTATTATTGTTTATTGTGATTCTTGCCATTGTGCCATCATTTTTACGATAAATAGTTCTGTTTTGAGCACCTTGTTCTATTAATTCATAATGTTCATTTTCACAATATTTTTTGTAAGGGTCAAGTGATTTTACTTCAAAAGTATATTCATATTCTTTCATAAAACTCTCCTATTAAACATTAATTGTTTAATTTTTGCTAACAATTTTCTAAATAATTTATCTGTTTTTTATCTATCTCCATATATCAGATTTGAACCATTGTTCTTGAAATTCTGTTAAAGCTCTAATTTCATCATTATTATAATTTTTCCCTTCAGGAACAACGACCAATTTATCATCATTGTCATTTGTCCTATGTATAATGGCAATGACCTTTCCTTCAAATGTTTCAAGTGGCTTAAACACTCCCAAAACATACGCGTCTAGTTCTTCCCCGTCTCCCGATACAGTATTAGGCACATAGCCATAGTTCACAGGGTAAACAAATCCATGTTTTGGATGTATACTCCCCATTGGCCTGTCCATTTTGACCGTTACAATTTTGCCTAAATAATCTTTTGTATTATTCATTTTATTTTCTCCTACTACATAGGATAATATTTTTATTAATACTTGTCAATGAATATAAAATTATCTTGACACTGCAAAGTATATTTAATATACTAATATCGCAAGTAAATTACTTGTTTTTAATGTAAACAGCTAATGTAAGAAAAATAATATGCTGATGTGGCTCAGTCGGTAGAGCACATCCTTGGTAAGGATGAGGTCACGGGTTCGATTCCCGTCATCAGCTCCATAAACAAAATCGCTAAAAGCCTTAAAA
>CALWPI010000029.1 GCA_944383385.1 uncultured Clostridia bacterium | reverse complement strand
GCTTTTTCAAAACTTATCCCGTCAAGTGTTTCACAAGTAAGAATGGTATATCCATTATCAAGCAAAAACCTTGCTGTTTGCTCCACGTTTGCATTGACAAAAGGTACTTTTAGGACAGTCCCGCGACTAGCGTGTATCACCTTTGGATTGTAGACTGACGTTCTAATATTTGTGTTTATAACAAGGTCGCAATTAACGGCGTCACATGTTCTAAAAATCGTTCCCATATTGCCTGGTATTTCAATACCGTCATTTACTAAAATAAATGAAGTTTTATTTGCAAGTTCTTTATCAAAACACACTTCTTGCTTTTTGATGATTGCAATCATGCCTGCACTATTTTCTTTGCTCGCAATACTAGAAAAAACTTTTCGACTAACAGCATAATTTTGTCTACTTTTAGTCAAATAATAGTCCTTTAATGCTTTTGTTTCTGCACTAAAAATCAAATCATCACAAAACAAAAATGCGTCTACTTCTTGTTCCATTGTTGACTTTTTTAGGAGTATTCCAAGGTCGTCTACAACAAACATTTTTTGTTTTGCAAAACTATCATGTTTTATATCTTTTATAATCTGGTGTCCTGCACCAATTGATACCACTTTATTCATATTTACATTATAGTACAAATATTTATTTTTCTCAACTAATAGGCGACTATCAAAATATGTTTTGATTTAGAGATAAACTGTGATTGTAGTCAATGTGATGTAATGCCATATTGATAGCATTTCCTACTATTCTTGCAATTTTTTTTGATACAATATCAATGTCTTTGATTGTTACTATCATATTGCCATATTTTTCTTCTCCAAAAGAGTATGCATACATTACAAGTGGCACACCAATGGATATAACATCAACTCCCAGTGTCTGTTTTGATATTGTTTTTTGGTCGTTGTCAACTCCACTCCCTGGACTAATGCCTGCGTTATGAATTTGATATGATGTTGTCAGTCTATTAGGTGCACTTGCACAAAGAGCGTCAACAAGTATTACACAATCTATTTTATGCGAACTTACAATATTTTTTATGATATCAAAGGCTGATATCCCCGTCTGCGAAGTCACTCCCGTTGATAGTGTAACAACATTGATTTTTCCCTTTAATTTTGGCGTAATATACCTTATTGCATTTGCACCCAAATTGTCAGACGATATGTGTCTATTCCCAAGTCCCACCACCAAAATTGATTTATAATTTGCTATAAATTTTTTGATACAAAAACATATGTGTGTGGTTAGATATTGTTCTATTTTTTGAGACAAAGGAAGTCGTAAATTGATAATCGTATAACTATTATTCCCTTCATTATAATCAAGTCTTATAAGACCAAATTGTCCATAATATCTTTTGACACATTTGACACTTTTGCGATATTTCTCATTGTTTGCACTCTCCAAATTTTCGTCAAAAAGTTCACTATATTTTTTCATAACAAATTATTGACAAACGATAAACATATAAACTAACAAAAAGCAAAAGTATAAATAGAAAAAATAAGTAATATATTGTTATAAAAGCACAAATATTGCTTGCAAATAATAAATTGTTGTGATAAAATAAACTCGACTTTTAAGAAATATATTATTATAAGGAGAAAATATCGTGGCAAATATCAAGTCTGCAAAGAAAAGAATTTTGGTTATCAACAGAAGAACTGCTGAAAACAGATTGGTCAAGAGAGCTCTTGCAACCGAGATTAAAAAGTTTAGAAAAGAATTGGATGCAAAAAATGTAGAGAGTGCTGAAAAGATGCTCCCTAATCTTGTTGCACACATTAACGAAGCATGTTCTCATGGTGTTATTCATAAAAACAATGCAAGCAGAAAGGTAGCAAGATTGTATCTTGCACTCAACAATGCAAAACTTGCAACTGTTGAAAAACAACCAGAAACAGTTACCCCTGTTGTTGAAGAAAAAGTTGAAGTTGCCGCTCCTGTTGTTGAAGAAAAGCCAGCAAAAAAAGTTGCTAAAAAGGCTACAACAAAAACTGCAAAAACAACAGAAGTCAAAGCAGAAGAAAAACCAGCAAAAACAACAAAAACTGCTGCTAAATCAACTGCTAAAAAGACAACTACTAAAACAGCAAAAGCAGAAGAAAAAACAACTGCTAAAAAAACTGCAAAGAAAGCAACAAAATAATGTAAAAGACACATATATGTGTCTTTTTTTTGTCAATAATTATAGAAAAAAAGATTATTTTGTCGAAATTGTCACCCTATTTTCTTATTTTGTTTCATAATATATTGAAATGTAAAATTCTGTCATATACACTTAAAAAAAAGGAGGAAGTATATGGAAAAGAATTCATCAATATATTATAATCTTATCATCAAATACATAATGCTCTCACTTTCAGCGTCATGGCAGTTAGACACAATATCAAATATGCCACTAGACAAAATGTCAAAAAAGACAATCAAACAGTACAAAAAAATCAATCAATCATTGACTTCAATATATTATTTTTTGGATGTGCTAACTTTGATGATATAAAAATAAAGGCGATTTCGCCTTTATTTTTTGTCTAAAATGTATAACACAATATAATCTATTGCATTGTCTGCACTAATCTTGCTAACTTTGATGTCTTCATCTAGTCTTGCAAATTCTTCAATAATAGATTTGAGTCTTGTTGCAGAAAACAATTTTGCTTGTTCAATTGCTTTTTTGATTGCAAATTCTTTTACTTGTAATAGTGAGACATATTCACTCAAATTTTTCTTGCTGACTTTAACATAAAACATTCGTCTAAAATGATTATAAATCAAATACAGTAATGTCTTGTTTTGTTTGTCACGGTATTGATTGAGTACAGCATAAGCCCTTTTCCCGTCCCCTTTTGCTAGTGCTTCGGTTAGTTCAAACACACTATACTCTTCGCTCTTTGTTACAATACTCTCTACATCACTTTCGTCCACAACATCTTTTGTGTGTGCATAAGCCAAAAGTTTTTGACTCTCAACTGTTATTTTGGTCATATCAAACAGGCAATATTCCATAAGCAAATTGATTGCTTTGTTTGTTATTTGTTTGTTGTGTTTTGCAAAGTCTTTTACAATAAATTTGGAAATAATACTTGCTGGCAATTTATTGCAATCAACTTTTTCCATATGTTTTAGTAATGTCTTATATGCCGTCTCATTATCTTGCGCGTTAATAACAAATATTGTGTCCCCTGCGCTTTTTATATATGGCACAATTTTTTCTTGCACGCTTTGTGGCAAAACACCTTTTACGTAAACAATCTTTTTGTCACTCAAAAATGGTATTGTCAACAAACTATTTATAAGGGTTTTGTCATCACAAGTGTCAGGTAAAATAATTTCATTCATATTATAGTCTACAATGCCACTAGCCTGTTTTATAAGAGAATAAGCATATTCCAATATATAATTATCATTTCCCACTAAAATATAATTTGATAGCAAGTTTTTTGATAATTCTTTCTTCAATTGTTCAAATTTTATCATAATGTTATCTGCACTCCATTTGGATAGAAAATAGTTGATACAAAGTCATATTTGTCATATTCATTTATTACTTTACGTGGGTCAAAAGGCGCAATGCTTATGTACTTTGTAGCAGTAATATTTGTACTGAAATTATTAACCTTTGCCATTATTAAATAATTATAACTAAATTTTGCAAAATAGTCTACATCTAGAGCAGTACAATTATCATCTAGCACACAAATTGTTTTATCACCTATGTTTAGAATTGCTCCACCACTATAATATTTTATAAGTTCACTTTGATATTTTACATTTGCTTGTGCAATTTTTGTATGTCCTATATCTTCTGGCACAATAATATTATTTACAAAGAAATATTTTGAAATATCGTAGACAATTTGATATTCACTATCATCATAATCAAGCAAAATAATTGTATCTAAATTATTGATATATTTATTTGTCATAAAATCAAAACTTGCTTGTGCACTTTCTAGGTCGCTAATAATCATATTATATTTGTTATCTATTTGGAAAACGACAATGTCATTTGCAAGCAACATATTGTTATTTTTATCATATATTGTCCAATATCTTTCAACAACAGTAACCAAAAATAATAATGCCAAAATTGTGCACAAAATGCTTTTGATTGGTATGGACACAATCAAAAATTTGATACTAATCATAAGTGCAAACAAAAGTATAAAACCATTTATGCTAATTGGTCTTGTATACAAAATCAAAAATTCTAATTTGCTATACAATGACACAATAAATACTAGTGCCAAAATAAGTGCATATGGCACATAAAGTAACCAATATGCAAATGGAAGAATACACACCAAAATAAGACAAGCAAAAAGCACAATATACACAAGTGTAAATAGTGGTATCACAACGACATTGGCAATTAAAGAAACAAAACTAACTGACGTAAAATACTGACAACTCATTGGAAAAATACCAATAGAAATTGCACAAGAAATACCCAAACTATTTGCAAGAAATTGTGGCAAATGCATATATTCAAATATTTTTGTGATATATGGTGCAAGAGTGATAATAGTAAACACACAAAGGAATGACAATATAAACCCGACATCAAATATCATGAATGGACTAAATAATATAATTATACTACCTGCAAGACTGATAGAACTTGTCACATCATACATTGTACCAAATATATCTTTTCCAAGTATTGTACAAACAGCCATTAGTGTTGCGCGAACTACACTTGGTGAGAACCCACAAAGAATATTGTACAAAACCAAAATTACACCTAAAACAGCCAATTTGTAATATCTTTTAATGCCAATTAGTTTACAAAAATATGAAAGCGCAAAAACTAAACACATTATATGCAAACCTGAAACAGCAAGGATGTGTCCTGTACCTGTTCTTGTGAACATATTGTACATATCGCCAATCTCACTTTTATCACCAAATAACATAGCAAGTTCGACACCTTGTATATCTTGTGGTATATCTACTTTTGCAAGTGTATTCTTGATATAGTTATACGATTTGTCACGAAAATCTGGATTATAATCAACTACACTCAACGTCGTACTAGGAAAAACAAGATAGTTTATGCCACTTGCTATGTACGACATATTTTTGTCAATAAAATCAAGTGGTTGCAAATCACAAGAAAAATTTATTACATTACCTATGACCCTACTATCATTTTCAATCACTTCGTTATCATTACCAACATATACATTTATTTTTGACGACAATGTATATTCTTTATCTTGATTGTCTATTACTTTGATATTATCAAGCGTCAACCACGAACTTGTCTTTTCACTTATCTTGCCCGTTACTAACACATCATCCATTTCAACTACATTTGATTTATATAAATAAGCCTTTAACTGAGTATACCCTGCACCAAGTAATATACAAATGAGTAAAATAGTTGCTGGCAAAACATATTTATTTTTATTTGCAAACAAATACAAAATCATCATTATTATGCACCAAAGTGCAATACAACCTATGATACACAAAAGAACAATGTTATTGTAAGACTTTTTGTTGTAAAAACGAGTTACAAAAAGTATTCCTAGAATAAAACCTAGAAACACTGCAAATAATGGCCTGATATTTATTATTCTTTTGTTACCCTTGTTCATAATCTAATAATAGAATAACAAAAAACAACACAAAAGTAATAGTATTTTTGTGTTATTTATTTTTTGTCATATTATTTATAATCTGCTTGGCAGAACAAATTTTGATTGTGTGTCCCATTTCGTCTACATATTTGAAATAAGTATAGTAGTCATCATCAATATATTTAAGCAATTTTTTTGTTTCAATGTCTTTTGGCACAATAATCGTGCATTCTTTTTTAGGAATGTCATACACACAATTATATTTTTTTGCATACTTATAATATTTGTCATTTCCTTTTGAGTAAAGAGAAGAAATCAAAAAACAAGCAACAAACAAATAACTAAAATTGATTACATAAAACATTGATACAACAAACATTATTAGTGACACTATCAAAATTATGCAACAAATAATGTTTAGTGTCTTTTTTACTCCCTGCTGATTTTTGTAAAATACAGATGTAATGACTCTTCCACCATCAAGGGGCAAAATAGGTAAAAAATTGAATATTGCAAGAGTCAAATTTATCATAGCAAAATCAAATGTGTAAACATAAAATGTAGGTTCTATCCACCATATACACACACTTATCATTACTAGCAACAAATTGCAAACTGGTCCGGCAAGAGCAATCAACACTTCGTGTGACGGAGAGATATACTCTCCACGCGCGTCCAAACTGACACCATACGGCATAAATAGGATATTTGACATCTTATATCCAAGCATTCTTGCAACGGCGAAATGAGCCAATTCATGAAGCAATAATGCCAACATATACACTAGATATCTTGACCATGCTCCATAATATATCATGCAAAAAGAAAATATGACGAATACAGGATGAAAATAAAACTTGATTATTCCCATTTGACCACATTTTTATCAAGTGTCAATGTTTTGGTTTGTCCATCGACTAAAACTGACATGGTTATTGTATCATCCATTTTTGCTGTGCCAATATCTTTTCCTTTTGCTACTTTTTGACCTTGTACGACGCCACAAACATCAACATTACTAATCACGGTAGATACATTTTTTGCATGGCGAATTGTAATTGTTTTTTTACCATTTATATCTTCTATTTTTTCAATCACACCATCTTCTGGGCTATGTACCATAATAGATGTGTCTACAATCATAGAAACTGTATCACCTTGAACAGATGCTTGGGTTGAATGAACAGGCAAAGTGATTTTTAGTTCACTACTTGGTTTTAGGCTTTGTAACAATCCGTCAGTAAAAATTGTCGTACTGTCATCTTTGTATAGTGGATTGAATGGAGTTGCAGTTGCCACTACTGTGTCACAAAAGTTATTTTGTGTGCTCATATCAACAATCATAGTAATAGCAACAGCATTTACTATCAAAAATAGCATTACCATACTTTGTAATATGCCTATTTTACGTATTTTTTTACCACTTTTCATCACATATTTATTTTGAGTAATTGTGCAAATTTCTACTTTTTTCATAACAATCTCCTATTAGATAATATGCACCATTACTTTATTTTAGAATACAAAAAACAAAGTTGTCCTAACCGACAAAAGTTTGTATCACTTTGACACGTCGGACCACGCTTTTTATAACCAAATCATAAGACCCGTTGTTGTTGACAAGCAAATTGACATCAACATCATCACCGTCAACTTCCATGTAATTTGAAAGCAGTTTTGTAATATCATTTTTTAGTATCCCCATTATTTTTACAGGATTTTGTTCTTTGTCTTGAACAAGCACATTTTTTAGTCTATCAATACTCCTATTTGCATCCATTTTTACACCGTCCTTTTGATTTTTCTTCGAATAGATCCCCAAAACCCTTTATATTTCTTTTCACAATCATATATAACTTCGCTGCCATGGTCAATTGCTTTTGCAATCAAGTTGTATGCTTCGAATGCCTCGCCACTTTCCACAACTCCACCCATAAGCAAATTCCTAGAAATGTCGTCATCTTCAGGAACTACACCATATATTTTTGTATGTAAAAAGTCGACAATGGTATCAATGTCAATCATCTCTCCTGTTATAGTCAAATCACCACGAACTCGATTGATTACAACACCAACACTATTCATTTTGTAATATGACAACATAGATAATATTTTGTCTGCATCACGAATAGCTGAAATGTGTGGAGTAGTCACAACGATTGCTTCTTTTGCAATTGAGCACGCACGTGCAAACCCATTGTCCATTCCAGCTGGACAATCTATTATGACATAATCAAACAAATACTCTACTTCATTTATGACTTTGTCAATTTGTTCATAATCAATGTTATTTAGATTAAAAGTGTGGAATGTAGGCAAAATATAGAGTTTGTCACATTTATCATCTGCGATAAGTGCTTGTTTTGCACGACATTTACCCGTAATGACATCCAAAATATCATATACAATTTTGCTCTCCACCCCTAAAACAACGTCAAGATTATTAAGTCCAAAATCCAAATCTAACAAAAGCACTTTTGCACCAAGCCTTGAAAGTGCCCCACCAATATTGGCACATAGAGTAGTTTTGCCAACACCACCCTTCCCACTTGTAATAACAATTCTTCTAGCCATAATACCTTACCTTTTCATCATAATAAAAAAGAACATAAAAAAAGTAAAGTATGATATGCCCTTACATAAAATACTTTACTAAACAATCGACAAATTATCTCAAAAACAATAATATTGATACAATTTTACAAATTATCCTTGCACTCTTGCAAGTTTTGATAATAATACTGTGTTACTAAGAAGTGCTCCTGCACCATATATGAGCGTATTGTCAGGTTCAACATCAACAAATATTTTGTACCCTAGTTTGTGAGTCAAATACTGCTCAATGCCTGTAATATTACTAGAACCACCACATAAATATATGCCCGATTTGTGAATATCTGCAATAATATCTGGCGAACACATATTAAGTACAGTCTCAATAACATCGCCAATTTTATCAACACATTTTGCAATAATTGGATATATATCACTGCTATATATAATATTAGTCTTATATCTCTTGTTAGAAATGTCTAGCCCTTCAAACTCACAACTCCTAATGTCATTTGGAATAAGTGTAGCAACCTTTGTTAGAATTCTCACACATTCTTCACTAGACACTGCCATATTATATTTGCTAGCAATAAACTCAGATACTGCATCACAGATAGTTTTGCCACCTAAATTTATAGTGCCACCCTTTACAATGTTTAGACCATGGATAATTGCAAGGTCACAAATTGCGTATCCAATAGACACCAACATATGGGCTTGTGTGTCATCTTCTTTTATACCCATATTGATAAGCGCAGGTACAAGTCCAGGCACAACCCCTACCTTAGAAAATCCAACAGCATAACCAAGAGTGAAAAAGTCTTTTTGTTCACTAGGAGTAAGACCACTAGGCAAAATAAACAGTGCGCTATTTTTCTTTGACAAGACACCAGACTTTACTAGACTATCAATCAAAAGACTCAACATATATTTTGCATTTGTCATATCAACAATAGCCCCTTGTCCAATTGGAGAAAGCACAGTCATTTGATAATTTGTCTTCCCTATCAAGTTGTATGCTTGAAGACCACAAACAGTATTTTCTTTGTCAATAGAATCTATTGCAATCAAAGAAGGCTCTTTTAGGACAACTCCAACACCAATCTTATAAATAGATGTGTATTTACTACCAAGGTCAATAGCAATATTAAAACCAGCATTTTTTCTTTTCATACTCCACTCCATAAAATATTTTAACATAATAAATAATCAAAAGTACAACAAATACAACATTTATTTTATCATTAAGGATACTAAAAAATATAAGAAGATGAACCATAAACATCAAAAAAAATAATAATTATTGTAGCAATTATTATAAATAATAAAAATTTTTATATAAAAAATTAAGAAAATGTATGCATATATATACAATTTGATATATCAGGCATATTTT
>CALWPI010000028.1 GCA_944383385.1 uncultured Clostridia bacterium | reverse complement strand
AATCAAATTCTTGAAAATGAAGAAATTAGAACAATAATAACAGCTGTGGGCGCAGGTATTGGCAAAGATTTTAATGTTGATAACATCAAATACAATAAGGTTATTATATTGTCAGATGCTGACCAAGACGGTGCACATATTCGTGCAATTCTTGTCACATTCTTTTATCGTTATATGAGAGATTTGATTGCTGACGGACATTTGTATATTGGTGTTGCGCCACTTTACAAAGTGTACAAAAAGGGTATTACGAGATACGTATATGATGACAAAGACTATGACAGAGTGGTTGAGGAAGTCGGCCCTGGTTATCAAGTGCAAAGATACAAAGGATTGGGTGAGATGAACGGAGACCAATTGTGGGAAACAACAATGGACCCAGACAAAAGATTGCTCGTTAGAGTGTCTCTTGATGATGCCGCAGAAGCAGAAAGAATGATAACAACTCTTATGGGTGACAATATTGAGGCAAGAAAACAATACATCATTGAAAATGCAGATTTCAATAAAAAAGATATATTTGAACAAAAGAACGGAAATGGAGGCAAAAGATAATGAACAAAGATGAATTAGAATTACGCCTTCAAAAAGACAGAGACAGGGACAAATCAATAATCTCAAAACCAATTGAACAAGTCTTGCATGAGAGTATGATGCCATACAGTGAGTTTGTCATACTTGACCGTGCGCTACCACGAGTAGAAGACGGACTCAAACCAGTCCAAAGACGTGTATTATTTTCTATGTATGAGACAGGGGTTTTTCCTGATAGACCATATAAAAAGAGTGCAACACAAGTTGGATACTGTATGGGTAGATATCACCCACATGGAGATAGTTCTATCTACGAAACATTAGTAAGGTTGGCGCAAGATTTTAATATGGGCGAAGCACTTGTTGACGGCCATGGTAACTTTGGTAGCATTGACGGCGATGGCGCTGCTGCTATGAGATATACTGAGGCAAAACTTGCCCCAATTGCACTTGAAATGTTGCGTGATATTGAAAAGGACACTGTGCATTGGTCGTTTACTTTTGATGACTCTAATAAAGAGCCTGACGTGCTACCTAGTAGATTTCCAAATCTGCTCGTAAATGGTAGCCAAGGTATAGCAGTTGGATTGTCAACCAATATTCCAACCCACAATCTAAACGAAGTGATAGATTTGACAATTGCATATATAAACAATAGACATATGTCACTTGATGATATGCTAAAAATTATGCCAGGCCCAGATTTTCCAACAGGTGCTTATATCCTAAACACTAGCGAAATACGTCAGTTGTACGAAATAGGAAAGGGTAAAGTAATAATACGCTCAAAATATCATATCGAAAACGCTGATAATGGTAAGAAAAATATTGTCTTTACAGAAATACCATACCAAGTCAACAAATCAAATTTGGAGCAAAGGATTGCCAAAGTCAAAGAAACTGATGAAACTGGTCATCTGGCATTCATATCTGATATTGTTGATGAATCTGATAGAAATGGAATTCGTGTAGTTGTCAAATTAAAGAAAGATGCCAATATTCACGCAATTTTGGCATTGTTATTCAAACTGACACCTTTGCAATCAACCTTTAACGCAAATATGGTCGCGATTGCTGATAAGAAACCAAGACAAATGTCACTTAGAGATATTTTGGAATATTATGTCAATTTCCAACAACAAGTCATACTCAATCGTACTAAATATGACCTTGATTTGTGTGAGAAAAAGGCTCACATACTAGAAGGCTTGCTTGTTGCCATCAATAATATTGATGAAGTCATACGTATTATCAAACAATCTAAAAGTACAAACGAAGCAAAAGTGACACTCAAACAAACATTTAGTCTAGATGATATACAAGCACAAGCCATACTAGATATGAGACTTGCAAAACTGACTAATCTTGAAGTAACAAGACTCAAAGAAGACCTAAATATGACTTTGATGCTAATCAAAAAATACAAGGCTATAATTGCAAGCCCAACACTACAAATGCAGATTGTCAAGGAAGATTTGACAAAAATAAAACAAACATATCCTAGACCTAGAAAATCACAATTTATAGATGATAATGACGAAAGTCAAAGTACGACTATTGAAAGTCACGAAATTGTAAATGATGTCTATGGTATTGTTTCTCCTGATGATTGTATAAAAGTAGTTCCAGTCAAAAACTATAATTTGTCAACAAAAGGCTTGTCGGCTAATGCATCTATTAGTGAAATACCAAGCATATTGTGGCACACAACTACTGACAAAACTATTTATATCTTTACAGACAAAGGTTATTGTCATAGTCTTGACATGAACGAAATAAGTGAAGCAAGGTACAAAGACAAAGGTCAGCCACTAAAAAGTTTGATTAAAAATTTCGAAAGTGACGAACATTGTGTATCTGTTATTGAACTTGACGAAAACAATAATAAAGAGGATTATCTACTATTTGTGACACAAATGGGTATGATAAAAATTAGTAGAGTTGATGAGTATTTGTCAAGCAAACAATCAATTGGTGCTATAAAACTAAAAGAAGGGGACAAACTAATTTACGTATATTTGTATTGTAAAGAAAAACAATTGGCACTCTTTACAAACACATGTATGAGTGTGCTGGTTGATACTAACGATATAGAACCTTCTGGCAGGCTATCTATTGGTGTGAAAGGCATATTGCTTGCAGACAAAGATTTTGTTGTGGGTGCAACGCAATGTGGCAGTGATGATATAATTGCTTTGTTTGGTAGTGACGGTTATTGCAAGTTGTTGAAGCAAAATGCTTTGCCACATTTGCCAAGAAATAGAAAAGGACTCAAAGTGACTATCACAAAAGGTGTCAATGGCAATATTAGATTTGTTGATAAAATTGACGGCAAATCAAATTATGTCTGTGATACGGTAGAAGGATTAGTGTATGTGCCTTCTAAAAATATTAAGCTATGTGATAGAACGAGTTTGTCTACAAACTTCAAAGGCGGCAAGACAACAATAACAACAAATGCTGTATACAAATATTCAATAGAATAACAAAAAGGTGATGCTTGTAGCGTCACTTTTTTTGTCTTTACCACCAAAAGCGAATTCTAAAATCTGTTCTAATACAAAAAATATTTGAATAAGATAATGTATATTGCATTATATTCAGTGTGTCATTTTATATTATTTTTCGACAAAAGAAATAAAATTTAGTCATCTTTTGATACATCAAAAAATATACTAAAATTCAATAAAATATTATCATTTAAGAGGGTAAGATGAAATTTATAATCATAAGGAAACGAGTGATAAAAATAGTAGTCGCACTTATACTCATATGTGTGCTTTTAGCATTGTCAATTGACGGAAAAGATAGTGCCAGTGTTTATTTTGGTATGACAACAAGAAGAGTGCCTATTTATAGTGTTGACACTGACGAGAAAAAGGTTGCAATTACATTTGATAGTGCATGGGGTGCTGATAAAACCCAATCAATACTTGATACATTAGAAGATTACAATTGCAAAGCAACATTCTTTTTGGTGGGGTTTTGGGTCGAAGATTATCCAGAACAGGCAAAAGCCATTGCAGAAAGTGGATGTGAAATAGGCACGCATAGTAATACTCATGCTGATTTTACGACATTGTCAAAATCGCAAATGGAACAAGAATTGACTACATCAATGGAGATTATCCAAAAAACATGTGGAGTGACACCAACTTTGTTTAGGTCTCCATATGGTGCATACAACAATACATCTATTGAAGTTGCTGAATCATTGGGACTAACAACAATACAATGGGACGTTGATTCACTTGATTGGAAAGGATTGTCTGCTATGGAAATCTGTACAAGGATACTTGATAGAGTGCAAAATGGTTCAATTATATTAAACCATAATAATGCGGACCATGTTTTAGATGCTCTACCATTGGTGTTAGATAGACTAATCAAAAAAGGATACACAATCACTACTGTAAGCGATTTAATCTATGACGGAGAGTATACGATTGACCATATGGGTATACAACACAAAAAATAACAAGGGAGAAAAAATATGAATGAAATACAAAAAAATAATACCGTAACTGTTTCAGGCAAGTTATTAAGTTTGCCTTGTTATAGCCACGAAATATTTGGAGAAAAATTTTATGAATGTTATATCGAATGTTTAAGACTTTCAAACATACCAGATATAATACCAATTACAATTAGTGAACAAGTAATGGGGACATATAACTTTGTCGTAGGGGACAAAGTCGAATTTGTTGGCCAATATCGTTCCTACAATAAGTTGGAAGGAGAACACAGCAAACTGATGCTAACTGTTTTTGCATATTCCGTTCACTATCCATTGCAGGACACAGATAGAAATGAAATTACACTTGAAGGATTCTTATGCAAAAGTCCAGTTTTTAGGACAACACCTTTCAAAAGGGAGATATGCGATTTGCTAGTTGCAGTCAATAGAGGGTATAACAAAAGTGATTACATACCATGTATTGCGTGGGGCAAAAATGCAAGAGTTGCAAAAGACTTTAATGTAGGAGACAGACTCCAAATAATAGGTCGTATACAATCAAGAGCATATATCAAAAAATTGGATGACGGCACAACAATGACAAAAACAGCATATGAATTGTCTATCATCCAAGTGTCATTATATAATGGCAATAGTATAGAAACATCATTGGGAACGATTGATAACTATTATTCTAAAACAATAAAATGTTAGTACTATGCAAAGAATAAAAAACGGTGCAAATTGCACCATTTTTTGTTGTCTGCATAATACCTTATTATGCTTTGTTTTGATATTTCTTTTTATGTTTTACAAGTACAATAGCAAGCACTGTCAATGCAACAATGGCGACAACAATTTCAATAACTGCAAATATCTCGTACATTGACATCTTATCCATTTTGATATTGGCTGTTGAAATATATCCACCAATTTCTTTGTTGTTTCTAACAACTATTATGTAGGTCATATCTTTTGTTTTATCATATTTTGGTACGTATATTCTATCATTTGCCTTTAATGTTAGCAAAATATACGTGCCTGTTTCGTCATATACATTGATATAATCATTATCGTTTAGAAGTATGCTTGCATTTGAAAGTGGTAGCGTAGTAATTGTTTGATTACTATTTTCTACAAAATCACTTGATATGATATAAGCATATCCGTCATTGTATTCAATTTGATAATATATTTTGTTGTCAATACCAATTATACTATTTGTTACTGTAAAGAGCGTGTCATTTGGCACACTTTCTAGTGTTATTGAACCAACAACAGGGTATTTGTATATTTTTGTTGTATCTACTGACTTGTACTCTTTATTGTTTGGTGTTGTAGTGTCTGTTACGATTAAACTACTAGATTTTACAAAACCAGTTTTTAATGAGCCATTGTAATACATTATCATACTATAATTTGGATATGTGACATTGTCAACCACAAAAACGTGTGTGTTTTGTGGTAAAGTAATCGCTGTACCTATATTGTATGGCAACATGCAACAAGATACATCACTATTAACTAAATAGGTTGTAATAGGGACAGAGAGACTTGTCTTTTGCAAATATTCATTTGAAATTGTAGGGGTTTTAGAAAGAGATGTGTCTACAATTTTTGCAAGTCGTGAATTCTCATTATCAAACAAATATATTTCTGCCGATGTGATTGTCAAACTCATAGTTGAATATTCTGTGTCAGTTTTTAGAGAATATGTTTTTGTATAATCACTTTGTGCATTATATTTGTCAATGCTATTTAGGTGCAAAACATAGATATTATTTTCCATATCTATTGCAATATCGTTTATTGCAATACCTGTATCAATCAACGTTTCTTTTTGAGTGTCATTGATGACTAATTGTGAACCATTATATGATACAAATGTGTTTAATCCAAAAAGTTTGAGCATATGTTTGCCAATCATATTTTGACTATCAAACATTTTTATTGATTCTTCTGTGTTGAACTTATATACAGCATCATTTGTTGAGTAGTATATATTGTCATTTTCATCAATTGTAAATGAATATGCAAATGTTTTCAAATCTATTTCAGTATTGTTTGTGTGGTCGACAATATACGAATTTGATTTTGAAAAGTTAGAACGCAATACATACAAATTATTTTGAGAGTCAAATAACATATCTTGCATATATAAGAAATGATTTTCATCTTCAATAGATTGATTTTTTATGATATTTACAGTGCTGTCATTTTGAATTTGTTTAATTCTATTATTGCCACTATCTACTACATATATATTATTTTTGTCATACGAATAAATTGTTGACACATTAAAAAATCTACTGTCATCACTTCCACTACTTGCAATAATTGTATTTGCAGGAGATAAAGCATTATTTTTAAGTTCAAAACCATATACACTACCATAGTAATTATCTGCAATGTATATGACATTGTCGCTTGCACATATATCAATTGGCGAATGGACTTTGCCTAATTCGTATATTTCACTTGATGAACTAGTGTATGTTGTTACATGTTCTTGATTTTTGTCTCTTATGACGATATTGTTGTTATTACCAAATATTACTAGATATATTTCATTGTCCAATGTGACATAATCCATAAATTGTACATTTTCCAAAGTAATATTTCTATCTAGAACAAGTTGACCAGATTTGGTGGAAAAACTTGCAGTACGCAAAGTAGAACTGTCATCTTTGTATAGAATATATCCACCATCATTTTGACAGGTGAGGGACACTACTTCGCTTATACCATGTCCAGAGACAAACTCATTTGTAATATCATACTCAAAAGATTGAATTTTGTTTAGACTATCGTCCAACTCATAGTATGCAATGTAAATATGAGCATCATTGATATAAGAAGTCAAAATATAATAATTGTCATAATAGAATGTATCAAAATGTAGGTAACTGTACTCACCATTTATCGCAGATATTTTTGTTGTTGTTTGGTTGTTGTACAAACACATTTGACCGTCAATATTCAAGACAACATATTTATCCAAAATATCCACGTGATTTGTGAGTAGGTTAGAAGACAAAACACTTTTTGTATCCAAGTCATATATACTTAATTTGTCATTGGTAAAATAAAGTTGATTGTTCAAAATACCAATACTCGAAATATCATCAATTTTCAAATAATGAGAGTCATTAGGATTTGTAATAATAGTTTGAAAATTGCTTTCTTCACCGAAAACATTTTTGTTATTTACAAAACAAAAAGAACAAGTAAGTATACTTGCAATAATGAATATTATTATAAAAATTATTTTTTTATTTGATTTAATCGTATCCATATCTTTTGTTCTTTATATAATATATTCTATCAAAATATTAATAATATTAGAAACATTTTTAGATTATTTTAGCAATATTTGTTTTGAATTTTTTTATGGAAATTTTTGGAAAATAGACATACTCGTGTCTTATTTTGTGCATATAATCAAACATATGTTCTACAAAAATACAATAAAAAATATTTTTTTACAAAAATGACTATTATTTTACAAAAATATGGCACAATACTTTGACATTGGTTTTTTGAGTAATATAAAATGTGGATGAATTCAAAAATTTGGATTGAGGTATTGGGCAAAGGAGAAAGATAGGTGGAATTGAAAACTTGGGCAAAAACAATGCTGAATATGTACAAATATTTGGATATAATAGGCGACACTATTGACGAACTAGTAAAGAAAGAGGCGTTGTCGTCATTCAGTCGATATGGTTATGGAAACACAATAGATTCTTATAATAGAATAATCAATTTGAATTCTAGAAAGGTGACGCTTATCAATTTGAAAATTTTGATTGAAGATGTTACTGATAGGCTTGATGACAAATATGCTAGATTCATTCAACTGCATTTTATTGATAATTTCAAAGCAAACAATGTTGCCGATGCTTTGGATATTAGTATAAGGACATTTTTTAGGCGTAAGAATCAATGTATTTCAAAATTTGCTAGTATGTTAAAAATAATGGGATACTCTAATGAAAAACTTCAAAAAATGTTTGAAAAAGAAATGTGGTTATTGAACGCTCTTGAATATAACAATATAGAACACAACGAAGAAAGTGAACGTCTGCAATCATACAAGATATTAAAATCTATTGACCAAGATTTTAGAAAAAGGGATTTGGCATAGTTATTTGATTTTGTATGGTTTGTATAGAAAATAAAATATTAGACTTGTTGGTAGCAGTATTATTAGCAAAAGAATGATGCAGTATGTTGCAGGAATAGGTAGTATACGACCTTTATCTACTGGTTCAAGGTATGAGACAGTTTCTACGTTTGGCATAATTGTATCAATACCTGATGTGTAACCTGAGTATATATAGCCAGTTACATTATTATAACTACACAAGAACCAAGTGTTGCCATATAGGTCCATATCTACTTCGCCAATTGTCTTTGCTATATACGAGATATTTGATGTATCTTTTGGTACTGTGCAAATTACATTTTCGCTAGAAATTATGGGAGAATTTCGCAAATAACATTTGAGTGTTGTTGTGATTTTGACACCAGATGGATATGGCACTTTTGGAGTATCCATTACTTGTTTGACCTTTGTCTTTTGTACATATCCAGTCACTCCTGCGTATGATACTTTGTACATCGAATCATTATAGTCGGCAAGTATTTGACAAAAGTATGTTGGTTCTAATATGCATACAATATCATCAATTGAGTTTGTAATTGTGCTGGTTTTGTATAGATAACAACTTTGTGTTATTCGTGCATAATTGCCACTAGCATAAGAAAAATCGATTTGAAAACAAATCATTAAGATTATAACAAAAATAAGTGTTATTCTTTTCATATTTATATTTTAATATTTTGATTTGGAACTAGTAAATGTATATACATTGCTAGTTTTTGTTTTATTAGGAGAAAAATGGAAGAATTAGAAATAAAAAAACGAATTAAATATATTGACCGTTTGATTTTGGAAAAATCTCCATGCGAAAAACTAGAAAATTACAACAAAAAAAAGGTGCACAAAAAACAAATAGCATTCCATAAATGTCAAAAGAAAAATCGTTGGGTGTTTGGTGGTAACCGTTCTGGAAAAACTGAATGTGGTGCAGTGGAAACTGTATGGCTTGCACGTGGCATACATCCATATAGAAAAAACAAAAAAGATATATCATGTTGGGTGGTGTCACTTACAAGTCAAGTGCAAAGAGATGTTGCGCAAGAAAAGATATTGTCTTACATCAATCCTTATTGGATAAAAGATGTTGTAATGACATCGGGCAGTAAAGACAATCTAAAAGCAGGAGTCATAGACACTTTGTATATAAAAAATGTGTTTGGTGGTGTTAGCAAGATTGGATTTAAGAGTTGCGACCAAGGCAGAGAAAAGTTTCAGGGTACGTCACTTGATTTTGTTTGGTTTGACGAAGAACCACCATATGACATTTATTTAGAAGCAAAAATGAGAGTCATAGACAGATGTGGCGAAATATTTGGCACAATGACACCACTTAAAGGACTGACTTGGGTGTATGATGTGATTTATCAAAATTGTAATAATGA
>CALWPI010000027.1 GCA_944383385.1 uncultured Clostridia bacterium | reverse complement strand
GTTGTGTTAGATGATGTGCCGGATAATACAAAGGTGACTATTGTTAACCAATTACAATTTGAAGATAATATCGTAAAAAATGTTTTACCAAGACAAAAACTTGAAATATATGGCATTGTACCTAAATGGCGTAATACACTGATAATTGAAGGTAGTGGGATATACAATCCAACTGTTCTTATAAAATGCGATGCGCATATTGATTATATAATAGACTATTGGGACAAAAACAAAATTATCATTAAAATCAAGGATAGTAATATTGATATGTCGCTGTTGAAGAAAAATAAAATTATTATTTTGTCTAATAGTGACAAAGTGATTGTGATAAATTGTTTTGCTCTTACAAAAGTTATAATCTAATGCAAACAAAAAGGCTCAAATGAGCCTTTTTGTTTTGTTATTTTAATTATCTTTGAGAATTGAATTCTGAATGAGAAACACGTCTATTTCTCTTGTCTTGTTCGACTAATGAGTTTATCATATCATATACTTTGTATGGACGTTTGACACGACAAATACGAAGTTTTTCGCAAGTTGAGTCGTGTACATATACATCAATATTCCCGACACCTAACATCTTGTTGACAAAAGATTCATATACAGACACATCATCTACTTTGTATAAATGAAATTCCTCAATATGTGTAGAAACAAAGCCTGTTTCAACAACTAATTTCAACCAATTGCCAGGTTTTTCTACCAATGAATATGTGGTAAACGATATAGGCAATCCCCAAATATGTTTTTTGTCTGACCACAATACATTGACGCCTTTACCAAAATTTCTTTTTGCCATATTACACCTCTAATTATAATTATATTAGCACAATTATAATATAATTTCAATAATTATGATTTGATATAATTACATTTTGTAGTGACACTAGTCTGGATTGTTATTTTCATTGTCTTTTATGCTGTTTGGTTGTGACATAGTATTTTGATTTTGTTTTTCCATTATAGGGGAAGACGTAGCCATATTTTTTCTTTGCTTTTTGCTAATAAAATATTTTAATATTGCAAAACTAACAAATAAAAGTATAAGAATAATATAAACGAAAAACACAATGCTTGCTGAACCAGATATTGATGAAATTAGTGTCATAATAAGACCAGCACAAATATTGCCACCAATTACAGATATAAGTATATCTCTAAATTTCAGTCCTAATATGACTGCAATACACGTTCCTGTCCAAATGCCGGTCAAAGGCAATGGCACAGCGACAAAAGCGAATATTCCTAAACAAGTATAAAAATATCTATATTTAGTATTTTTCTCATCTAAATCTTTGATTATTTTTGTACTCTTTTTTTGTAAAACATTTTCAAAAGTAGTTACAATTTTTTTGAATAATTTTGTTTGTTTCAACCATGTTATGATTGGATTGAAAATCAGTGCTAGAATCGGCACAACAAGACACGAGCCCAAAAGTGCATAAAAAAGCGCTTGCCAACCGGATAGTGCAAAAGGCCCCCACTCTTCGCTCATACCAAAAGGTATTGCTCCACGGAGTTCTATTAGTGGGAATGTGGACACTATTGCTGTTGCAAGTGCTGAATTATTGCCAAATATATCGACAAAAAAATTAATAATGTTAGTCATGTTATCCTCTATAATATCAATATTTTTTTGTCTTTTGTATATTGGATATTATTTTTTCTTTTTTACAAACTGATTTTTACCTGAATGTGCTTTATTTTGGTGTGTTATTTTATATTCATTTATTGCATCCTTAAACATTTCTACCATTTCATCAACACAGTTGTCTATATCAAATTGCTTTGAATATTCTACATATTCTTCACTCACTTTTTCTTTTTCCTCAGGATGCTCAATCCAATAATCAATCTTTTTTGCAAGGTCGATTGCATTGCCAGCTTCAAACAAATTTGTGTCATGTAGTGCAAAGTGTTTTGTCGCAGATTTTTTGCTGTTGCTAATAACAGGCACAAGCCCACAAGTCAAACATTCAAGACAAGATATTGCCTCAATTTCTACATCGGCTGGATGAACATATAAATCGCAGTAATTTATGGTTTTATTGAGTTCTTCTTTGTTTAAGAACACAAATTTAGGTGGATTAGGAAGATTTTTACCCATTTTTTCTAGTTTGTTTTTGAGTGGACCACGGCCAGCAAATATTAATTGAATTTTGTCTTTGTATTTGCTATATTGTATGGCCTCAATCAACAAATCATGTCTTTTTTCTCTACTATATCTACCACTGAACAATATTACGAATTTGTCTTTTAGTTCTTCTGGTTTTGGCCCTTTCATCTTTTTGAATGTAGGGATGACACCATTACTTATGACATATTTTTTACTTTTATAACCATGTTTATCAAGTTGTCTTGCTATAAATTCGGTAGGACAGTGAATAAAATTGCTATGTGTGTAAATCTTTTTATCAAAATAACGATAAATAATATCGTTTACCAACTTGCTATTTTGCATAAAAAAGTGAGTGCTGACATTTTCAGGTTGCACATGAAAAGCCGATGTGACGGGTATGTGCAATTCATCAGCTACTTTGATTGCATATTTACCAGTCTTAAACGGCATCATGATATGCACAACATCACTGCCGTTGATTGCACGTCTCAATGTTTTCAAATCTTTCTTTGCAAGTTTGACTCCATTACTTTCTACATAATTATTGAATATGCCAAACGAACGTGTAGGGACTGTATAAAAATTTGGGTCATCTGGACGACTGCATGTCGATACCATGCGCACAGTATGTCCACGTTTTGTTAGACCGTCAATCAATCTGCTTGCTGTAATAGTAGTGCCGTTATTTTCTTCGCCAAAGACATCACAAATAAGTGTAATAATCATATATAATTATCTCCAATAAAATGAGTTGTATTCTATTTGTAACAACATTGTAGCACACGGGGACACTTCTCTCAAAATCATTTTTTTTAAGTTCTTGTAGATATAGTCAATTTGCACAAAAACTTTATAATTATTTTTGACATAAATGATTAAATTTTGTGGTAAAATAGTCAATTTTGACAACCTTATCCAAAATTTTAATTGGCAAATGATATTATTACTGGTATACTAAAATAGCAAAATATTATAAAAGGAAATACTGTAATGATTAGTGTAAACAATGTAAGATTGCAATTTGGTAGTAGAGTGCTGTTTGATGAGGTTAATTTGAAATTTACCAAAGGCAATTGTTATGGAATAATTGGAGCGAATGGTGCTGGTAAATCCACATTTTTGAAACTACTTTCAGGAGAACTTGAACCTAACAAGGGAGAAATAATAATTGACAAAAATGAAAGGGTCAGTATTCTTCAACAAAATCAAAATGCATTTGACGAAATGACTGTTATTGATACCGTTCTTGCTGGTCATAAAAGATTGGTGGAAATAATGAAAGAAAAAGATGCTTTGTATAACAAACCAGAGTTTGACGAAGCAGACGGAATAAAAGCAGGAGAATTAGAGGCAGAGTTTGCAGAACTTGGTGGTTGGGAAGCAGAAAGTGAGGCAGAAAGTTTGCTCAATGCCCTTGGTATTGGACCAGACGAACATCATGTATTAATGAAAGAACTTGACGCAAAAAAGAAAGTCAAAGTATTGCTTGCGCAAAGTTTATTTGGCAATCCAGATATTTTGATATTAGATGAGCCAACAAACAACTTGGACGCAAAGACCATAAGGTGGCTTGAAGATTATTTATTGAATTTTGAAAATACTGTTATTATCGTTTCTCACAATAGACACTTTCTTAATAAAGTCTGCACACATATTTGTGATGTGGACTATGGTAAAATAAATATATTCGTTGGTAACTATGATTTTTGGTATGAATCAAGTCAATTGATTGCTAGACAATTACGTGAACAAAATAAAAAAGCCGAAGCACGCGCAAAAGAACTGCAAGAGTTTATTGCAAGATTCTCGGCAAATGCAAGCAAGTCAAGACAAGCAACCAGCAGGAAAAAAGAACTAGAAAAACTGACTATCAATGATATAAAACCATCACTTAGGAAATATCCTTATATTGATTTTAAGGCAGAAAGAGAAATTGGAAATGACGTCTTATTTGTCGAAAATTTGACCAAAAAGGGTTATTTTGAAAATTTATCATTTACCATTAATAAAGGTGACAAAGTAGGTTTTGTGTCAACAAATAGTAATGTTTTGACAAAATTATTTGATATTTTGGCTGGTGTTGACAAAGCGGACAGTGGTACAATTAAGTGGGGGAAAACAATTACGACAAGTTATCTACCACAAAACAATTCGTCTTATTTTGATAATTGTGATTTGACACTAGTGCAATGGTTGGGACAATTTAGTAAAGAGCATGAAGAAACATTTTTGCGTAGTTGGTTAGGTAGAATGTTATTTTCAGGTGAAGAAGCACTCAAAAAAGCAAAGGTGTTGAGTGGTGGAGAAAAAGTACGTTGTATGCTTGCTCGAATGATGCTAATTGGTGCGAATGTACTTATAATGGACGAGCCTACTAACCACTTGGACCTAGAAAGTATTACTGCATTAAATAAAGGAATGATAAATTTCAAGGGATGTATGCTGTTCACTTCTCATGACTATGAGGTAATGAACACTGTTGCCAACAGAATTATTGAAATTGAAAATGGTAAAAAGACATTTGATAGACTAATTTCATATGATGAATTTATCGAAATGCAATAAATAGCCTCTGGGCTATTTTTTTATAATGAAATTTGTTTAGACTAAATGACAATTATAATCTATTGAACATTTGTCGCTATATTGTGTAAAAAATAATATGAAAAAGATTGAATCGTCTATGCAAATACATTTGTTATAAAATACTTTATTTGTTAAAATAAAAGATAGAAATGGAAAGGAATAGCAAAAAGGTACAAATAGTTCAAAATATTGCTATAGTCGTTTTGACACTCTTGCTTGTTACTAGCATTGTGTTTGGAGCGACCTACGCTTGGTTCGCTGATATTGACACATCAACGGGCACTCTTACTATGGGTGGTGGAGTGTATGTTACGACTTTGACATTTGATGGTGACGACAAAGCAACTAATGGTATTAGCATCACCACTCCAACGGGTAGGGGATTGCTGCCTGGTTGCCGTCTCAAAATGACTGCTGGTGCAAAAATTGAACAAACGTCAACACCAGTCTTGTTGCGTGCAGACATTTCAGTCGATGTCAGTGTTTCGGCAGATAGTACGGCAACAAGTGAAGAAATCTCTAATGTCAGTACAGCTATATATAACAAAATAATCGAAACGCTAAATAGTACGTCTTCTAACACAAAATGGAGATTTTATACTAGTGACCAATATTTTTATTATATTGGTAGCAATTCCGTTGCGACAAATATAGGAGATTGTGTTCCTATGGAGATTGATGCAAGTGGGAGCGAAATAAGAGTATTTTTATTTAATAGTACGTCAATTGATTTAGATGGTGAAGTTGCGGATTTGCTTGATGATAATTTTCAAAACAGTGTTGTTAAGGTCAATCTCGAATTTCAAGCTATACAGTATTATTTTGGTTCAGTAAGCGATTATAAGATATCGACAATTAGTCCTATAATGAACAGTGCATTTAATGCGTAAAGAAGGTGTATATGACAGATATTGAAATTGCAAACAAAGTTACATTAAAGAATATAAAAAAAATTGCTAGAAAAATCCATACAAGTCCAAATGATTTGATTTTGTATGGGAAATATAAAGCAAAATTGAATGCAAAGCGTGGTAAGAGAAATGGGAAATTGGTGCTTGTGACTGCAATCAATCCAACAAGTGCTGGTATTGGTAAAACAACAGTGTCTATTGGCTTATGTGACGCACTACGTCTAATAAAAAAAGATGCGAGCCTTGCACTTCGTGAGCCAAGTTTGGGACCTGTATTTGGTATAAAAGGTGGAGCAACTGGTGGTGGTTATAGTCAAATATTGCCAATGGAAGATATCAATTTGCATTTTAATGGTGATTTTCATGCAATTACAAGTGCAAATAATCTACTTTGTAGTTTGATTGATAATCATATTTTTCAAGGAAACGAACTTGATATTGATAAGGATAAAGTATTGTTTCATAGATGTTTGGACCTAAATGACAGGGCACTTCGTGATGTATGTGTTGCGGCAAACAAAGACGAAACAAGGAGAGAAGACCATTTTTCAATAACTGCTGCTAGTGAGATAATGGCAATCATGTGTCTTGCAGAAAACTTAAAGGACCTGAAAAGAAGGCTTGGCAATATTATTGTTGCTTATACAAAAAAAGGCAAGCCTGTAACTGCCAAAGATTTGAAGGCTGTTGATAGTATGGCAATACTTCTAAAAGATGCATTGTTACCAAACCTGGTGCAAACAATTGCAGGAACACCTGCCGTTGTTCATCTTGGACCTTTTGCAAATATCGCACACGGTTGTAATAGTATAATTGCAACTAGATATGTACTATCTCATGCTGATTATTGTATAACAGAGGCAGGATTTGGTGCTGACCTTGGTGCAGAAAAGTTTTTTGATATCAAATGTCGTGTATCTGGACTTCGACCAAACGCTGTTGTTTTGGTGGTCACTATTAGAGCACTCAAATTACACGGTGGAGTGGGCAGTAGTGATTTGGCAACTCCAAATTGTGATGCTGTACTAAATGGCATGGACAATATGCTAAAACATATTGATACTATAAAAAATGTTTATCACTTGCCAATGGTGGTCACTATTAACAAATATGTAACAGATACAATGGAAGAAATTGATATCGTTCGAGGACAACTAGAAGATATGGGTGTCCCTTGTGTAATAAATGATGTATGGGGCAAGGGTGGAAAGGGTGCTATTAACCTTGCCAAAGTAGTGACAAAACTATGTGAAATGGACAATTCACATTTTGAATTTGCATATAATGATGAAGATGAAATTAAGGATAAAATAGAAAAAGTTGCCACAAAAGTATATGGAGCACGGGGAGTTGTATACACTAAACAGGCAGAAGATACTATAAAGCACATAAAGAAACTTGGCGTGGATAAGTTGCCAATAGTAATTGCTAAAACACAATATAGTCTAAGTGATGATATGAAAAAACTAGGTAGGCCAAAAGATTTTGACATCACAGTTAGGGATATCGAAATTCGTGGTGGAGCAGGGTTTTTAGTCGTGTTGTGTGGCAGTATGTTACTTATGCCGGGATTGTCTAAAACACCAAGTGCAATAAATATGACAATTGATGATGAAACACAAGAAATTACTGGATTGTTCTAAAAAAAATGAGAGTCGATTGACTCTCTTTTTTAGTCTTATGAGAGAAGATAGCCATAAATAGTTATATTGGTGACGATATATAACTGACTAAATTATCATGAGACTAATTTTAGTATGAGAAAAACAAAATTTTTTATTCAAACAAATTATTTACAAATTTTAACAATAAAAACTGGGTTATTCCCCAGTTTTGTTTGTATCAATAATTATATTAAATGGGCCGTCTAAAATAGTGTCTAGGTGCATATGATGTCTAAAACTGCCAATTTCTACGTTTTTGACACCTAAATTTCTAAATTCTTGTGCTAACGCCAAATATAATTCATTTGCCTTTTCAGGTTCCATGGCGTGACTGAAATTTGGACGCGTGCCACTACGGATTTCTGCTTGTAATGTAAAGTTGCTAACTACCAATATTTCGCCATTTACATCATACAGATTTTTGGTCAATTTATCATTTCCGCCCTTAAACATTCGCATATTTGCGATTTTGTGTGCGACATATTTTACGTCTTCCATTGTATCAAAGCGATTGACACCCACGGTCACTAATAGTCCGTATCCAACTTTGGAAACTATTTGGTCGTCAACAGATAGTGTACAACGGTGAATTTTTTGAACCAATGCTCTCATTAGTCACCATAAGTCTTTTTATACAATTTTTTTGCTTCTTCAATACTTTTGATTGCGTCTTCTCTGTGACCTAATTTGCCAATATTGACTTCTTTGTTTTCTAGTTGTTTATATACTTTTAAGAAATGAATAAGTTCGTCAAAAATATGTTTTGGCAATTGTTCAATATCAGTGTAAGTATTGTATGATGGGTCGCCAAATGGAATAGCAATGATTTTCTCATCCAATTTGCCCCTATCATGCATTGCCACAACTCCTATTGGATAACATCTAACAAGACAATTCATTTTGATTGATTGACTGCACAAAACAAACACGTCAAGTGGGTCGCCATCATCACAAAAAGTCTTTGGAATAAAGCCATAACTCATAGGATAATATGTTGCAGTATACAATACTCTATCAAGTATGATTAGTCCTGTTTCCTTGTCTAATTCGTATTTGTTCTTACCGCCTTGTTCTATCTCAATAAATGCCAAAAAATCGTCTGGTTTGATTCTTTCGCTATTCATATCTTTCCAAATATTCATTTATTTCTCCTTTTTGCACAAACTACATGTATAACATTTTGTAAAAAAATGTACTAAAAAAAATTATGTCAACTTTTACTTAGTAAAAATATTATATAATATTATTTTTTGTTTGTCTATTTTTAATGGCAGATGATATACTATTTTTAGAAAAATAGTGTGAGGGGAATATGTCAGTAGAATTGATAGGTATATTGCTTATAGTTTTGTTTTTTGTTCTAATTGCACTTGGAACAATTAGTGGTATAATTCGAGGAGCGAGCAAGAGTGGTTTTAGACTCATTTGGACGCTAGTAATTACTGTTATATTATTCTTTGTGTGTGGATATATCACGAAGGCGCTTTTTGACCTACAATTGTCATTTTTGCCAGTGCCAGAAGGATATGAACATACACTAAATGGTTTGATAACCAGTTATATAGATTCTAACCCACAAGTGGCAGATATATGCAATTCTTCTGTTGCTATGAGAGAACTTGTAAATAATGCACCTTATCTTGTTTTGAATGTTGTATTATTTGAGTTGTTGTTTTGGCTCACAAAATGGTTGTTGTGGCCAATATGGGCAATACTTTCAAAAATATTTATCAAAAAACGTAAAGTTGTCTTAAACAATGGTACAAGAACAACGATTGACAAAAAACGTCATAGACTAGCAGGCGCATTTATTGGTGCTTTTATGGGATTTGTTACTGCACTTGTCACTGTTATGCCAGTTGTTGGACTCAGTAGTGTTCTTATCAAACTCGAAGAAACAAAAACAGAAGATGGTGTAGGACTGATTACTTATGTGACTGGCGAAAATTCAAGTCAAATAGTACCATACATTTATTTATATGAAAAGAGCCCACTAAAACCTATTCTAAAATATACTTATCTTGAAGCGTTTGACCAAGTAATATTTGATACATTGAGCACACTTGAAGTAAATGGTGCAACATTGTCTTTATCCGAACTTGCAGATATGGCAAGTGAAGTATACGAAGACGCGATGTATCTTGCAAAAGTTGATTATAACAACTTAACAAAAACACAAGTTGATGAAATTTTGCCAAGACTTAGAAATATAGTAAATAAGGTTCTTGATAATGATTTGTTGAGTGAAGTCACTATGGGAGTGGCTCATTATGCGATGAATGAGTATGTCAACAGTGACCAATTCAAACAATTACTTGCAGACAAAGGTTGGGAAAGATATCAAACTGAAATTCAAGAAATTGTAGATACTTTTGACCCAAGTGGCACACATTTTGATGAAATCAAAAGCGACTTGATTGGACTTATTGACTCTGTTGAAGTATTGAATAAAAACGATTTGTTTATACCTATTATAAAGGGGCAAATCAATTCTATTAATGAATTTGTATCATCAATAAACAACGAATTTGTGGGTGATATATCTGTTGCGTTATCAAAAATAGCAACAATGAAACGAGCAATGCCAATTATGTTTGATATTGCTATTCAAACTTTGTGCGAACAACTAAATGTGTCATTTGACGGAGAGACCAATTTGGAAATAAACAATTATGATACATTTATTACAAATATTGTCGGCGATGTTGTTGAATTGTTAAAGTTGTTTGACCAAAACGATAATCTTGAAGTTGACGGCAATGTCCTAACAATCATGGGATCAATTGTTGATAGTGTCAAAAATTGTGGTATGTTTACACAAGAAAACTTTGTGAAATTCGTTGATGCCTTTACTGATTATGGTTATGATATGATTTCACAAAACATGGATGCAAATCTTGCTAATGTATTATTACCATTAGTGGAAAACATTTCTGCTATAAATTCTTACGAAAATGAATTCAAAATCATTGGTGCAGTGATTGATGAAGCGTCAACTGCATATAAAAATCATGAGTTTGATGA
>CALWPI010000026.1 GCA_944383385.1 uncultured Clostridia bacterium | reverse complement strand
TCACCAATAGCACAAAGATTGTCACGCAATTTATCAATATCACTGAGTGTTGTTTTCATCTTCATATGAGTAATCATAAACTCAGTACAATATGCAAACTTGATATCAGCAAGGTTGTCCAAATTGATATAGAAATCATTATTGTCAGCAACAGAAACAGTACCTACCATTTCATTTACGTCTATTTGAAAATCTTCTTCGCCAATAAGCGCTTTGTAGAATCCAGTAAATATAATTATGAGTCCACGTCCACCAGCGTCAACGACCCCAGCCTTTTTCAAAACTGGCAATAATTCTGGTGTTTGTTGTAGCACAACTTCGCCTTCGGCAATTACTTGGTCCAAAAATTCTTCAATATCAGATGTCTTCTTTGCAATTTTGACAGCGGCTTCACTCATGCCACGAATAACAGTCAATATTGTTCCTTCTTTTGGTTTGGTGACTGCTTGATAGGCAACTCTTGTTCCTTCGCCAAGCGCTTTAGCAAATGTCTTACAATTGACCTCATCTTTTACGGTTGAAAAAACGTTTGCCATACCTTTCATGATTTGTGACAAAATAACACCTGAATTACCACGTGCCCCTTTAAGTGCCCCACGGCCAAGAGCGTCACTAATTGCAGCAAAACTATTTTCAGTGCAGTTATTGACCTCGTTACTCGCACTTCTAAACGTCATACTCATATTTGTACCAGTATCTCCATCTGGTACTGGGAAAACGTTTAGACTATCAACAAACGATTTATTATCTTCTAGTAATGTAGCGCCTGCTAGAATCATCTTTCTTAGCATAGTGCTATTGAATGACTTTTGCATTATTTACTCCTTTTATATAGAACAGAATATTATTCTGCTTAAACTCTAACTCCTACAACGTAAACATTGACTGAATCAATTATCATACCGGTAAATTGTTCAATACGATATTTTATAGACTTTTTCAAACTCTCTGAAACAGCCCTTGCGTTTACGCCATATTTCAAGACAACACGCAAGTCAATTACCAATCTATTGCCCATTGCCTTAACTTTTACACCCTTTGCCAATGGTTGGTGTCTTAAGAATGGCTTTACATAATCCATAACGGACCTAGAAACCAGGTCAACCACACCATAACACTCACGTGCGACATGACCCGTCAAAAGAGCAATAGCATTGTTGCTAATATTTATTGTTCCATAACCATTAGTTGTTTTAACAGCCACAATTAACCCTCCATTTGCAAAATTTGTACGTACCCGTACACATAATATATTACAACAAATACGCCCATTTTGCAACATATTTATAGAATTGAATATAAATTCATAACATTTGCATAGTATTTTTATGTTACATAACAATAATATAACTATTATTATCAAAATAGAAAAATAAATATATTGTTTTAATGAGACTTATTTTTATAAAAGCGATAAAATCTAGCAAAATAACCAATTTTCTCTTGCAAATGAATACATTTAATGCTACAATATAGAGCGATTAGAAATAAGACAAAACTGACTTTCGGGGGTGAAAATATGGCAAAAGTGTGTTATGTATGCGGAAAAGGCGTAACAACAGGAAATCAAGTTAGCCATTCAAAAAAAGCAAGCAGAAGAACTTGGGGTGCAAATCTTCAAAAGAAATCAATTGAAGTAGACGGCAAACCAACTCAAGAATACATTTGTACAAGATGCTTGAAAACAATGAAAAAAGGTAACTAATATTGGTAATAAAAAAGGTGCACATTGTGCACATTTTTTTTATTCTTTATTATGTAATTGTTTATAAAAGATTAATTTAGCAAGTGGACGCAGTATCCATGGCAATTTGAAACAAAATATTTTCATACACTTTCTCCCTGTTTAATAAAATATATGAGTATGTTATATAAAATGTTCTGTTATATATATAAAAAGTGTTTATTTACTACACCAAAAAAGACAAGATATGATTCTTGTCTTTTTATTATTGTGATAAAAACTCTTATGCTCTTATCTGGTCAATAAATTTGGATTTATCATTACTATAATAAAGTGCTGAACCAACAACAACAATATCTGCCCCAGCAGATTTGATTGACTTTATATTATCCAAATTGACGCCACCATCTACCTCAATTAGTGTGTGGCAGCCAGTTTTTGTAATAAGTTCCTTTATTTCTTTAATCTTTTGTAATGAATTTTCTATAAACTTTTGCCCAGATTTGCCTGGATGGACGCTCATTATAAGCACAAGGTCAAATAGTTGTATAATATCTTTCAACACAAAAGAACTTGTGTCGGGATTGATTGACACTCCAATCATAATAGATTTGTATTTAGTCCTTATACTTTTAACTATATTTTCAATTTGCGTTATCGTCTTACCTTGAAATATTGCTTCATAGTGAATTGTTACAATATTCGCTCCGGCGTGTACATATTGTTCAAGTTCTTTTATAGGATTGACCGACATCAAATGGCAATCTAGAAACATAGAAGAATTGTCATGAATATATTTTACAATATCACTATCTAAACATTGCGCCTCTACAAAATGTCCATCCATTCTGTCACAATGTATCATATCACAATTTGTGTCTTCTAGTTCTTTTATATAATCTAAAAGTTCATCTTCTGGACACGGATTGGTACTTGCTGATATTCTCATATTTCCCCCTTATTTTTCTGCTATTTTGTTTCTTAACTGTCCACACGCCCCAGACACATCATCACCCGTTGTCCGACGGATTGTGGCACTTATACCAGAGTGTATCAAAATTGACAAAAATTCATTTGCTTCTTTTTCATTAGTTGCTTTTAATCCTCGTTCTGGCACTTCATTAAGCCTTATGAGGTTGACATGATAACCTTTTCCTTTTAGCAATTGTGCAAGTTCTTTTGCACATTCTTTTGAACTATTGATATCTTTTATTAGTGTGTATTCAATGATTATTCTGCGACTTGTTATTTTCTCATAATAATCAAGTGCTTCAAATAATCTAGCAATTGTATATCTTTTTGCAATTGGCATAATTTGTTGTCTTATTTTATCATTACTTGCATGCAACGACAAACTCAAAGTAATATTGAGTCCCATATCTGCAAGTTTTTCAATTTTATCAGGCAATCCACATGTCGATATAGAAATATTTCTAACACCAAGATTAAAACCATTTTTGTCGGTAATTTGTTGCAAAAATTTAGTAACATTATCAAAATTATCCAAAGGTTCGCCCGTCCCCATAAGGACAATTTTATCAATTTTCCTATCTTTTATATTGCCACCTATCAATGTATTGACAGCAATATATTGACCTAGTATCTCGCCATTTGTAAGATTGCGCACAAATCCATTGAGTCCACTTGCACAAAACGCGCAATTCATTTTACAACCAACTTGCGTGCTAATGCAAAGAGTGTTGCCGTACTTGTATCTCATTAACACACCTTCAATCATATTGCCGTCGTGCAATTTGAAAACATACTTTGTCGTTTTGTCTTTTGCAGTATATTGATATTCAATTTCAAGAGGCTGAAAATAATATTCTTGTGATAATTTTTGAACAAGAGTGTTTGGGATGTTCATTTTGTCACTTTCTTTTTTACCGTTTAGCAAAATATTATAGAGTTGTCCTGCTCTATATTTTGGTTCATCAAGAGATATTATTAGTTGTTGTAGTTCATTCAAATTATAGTCTAATAAATTTTTCATTTTTTCTCCAATTTTGCTATAAAAAATCCTTCTGTATCACTTATATGTGGATAAAAAGTTTTCATACCATTATCATCTTTTGTTTTTACACCAAAACTATTTACATCACACAACTTAAAGTCACTATTGTTTTCTAAAAATTTTGATACAATTTTTTCATTTTCACAAGGCAAAATGCTACATGTACTATATATCAAAATACCATTTGGTTTTAGATATTTGCCTGCGTTTTCTATTATCTTTGTTTGAATAGTATTGAGTTCATTTACATTATCTAATGTTCTTGACAAAAATATATCAGGTTTTTTGCTAACAACACCAAGACCACTGCAAGGCACATCACACAATACATAATCAAATTTCCCTTGCCACTCACTATTATATTTTGTAGCATCTGCCACCAAACATGTAATGTTTTTTATATTTAATTTATCTGCATAATTTTTTACAAGTTCTAATCTATGTGGATAGACATCGCACGCAACAACATTTTTTACTAGACCACATAGTATCATGGTTTTGCCACCTGGCGCTGAACACATATCAAGAGCCGTCGCATTATCATTTTTTTCAAAATTCCTTGCAGTTATAATGCTTGGCAATCCTTGGACCACATATTTATTTGCCAATTCTTTTATTGAGCGTACATGTTGGTAATCTATATAACATGTGTCATCAAATGCTGATTTGGTATATTTTATATTGTTTTTATCACAAATATCAAAAAAACTATGTACATTACCTATTATTCTTATGTGTGTCAACATGGTTAGATTGTATGACAACATATTTTTAGTAAACTCTAATCCAAAAAGTTTTATATACTGCTCTACCCACCTTTGAGGAATACTGTATCTAATTGACAAATCAAAACTACTATTACCACCAGGCAAAAGAATATCACTACTCAGTATATTTTTGAGTGTTGCATTGACAAATCCAGCCAAATGTTTATTCTTTTGTTTTATCAAATTCACACACTCATTTACTATTGTATAGTTTGGTATGCTATCAAGATATTTGCCTATATACGTTCCTATTTTTAGAACAAGCATGGCCTCTTTATCTTTTACCTTTTTTGCGCACTTGGAAATAATATATTCAAGTGTAATATCACGTTCAAGCACACCATAACATATTTTAGTAATTAATGCAAAATTTTCACCAACTACTTTTTTTTCATATTTATTGAGTTCAATAGACATATAGGACTTGTTCAAATATACATTAGATAATATAAAATGACTTGCCCATATCTCTCTATTCATGAGTATCCTCTCTTTGAAGTGTATCTCCTACATTTATCTTGCGACCATTAAGATATGCTTTTGCAGTCATAGGCTTTGAATTTGCGGGTTGCATAACAACAATTTCACAAATGCTATTATTGGATTTTACAAACAATCCTGCCTTAGGTGTAGCAAGTACTACTTGTCCACACTCAAAATTTTCAATACTAACAGGATATTTTGCAAATTCTTCTAGTGACCACGCTTTTGTCTCAAACACCTTAAACACATTCCCATTATATATAAATTTGGCAAGTGGACTTGGATTTAAGCCACGAACAATATTTCTGATTTGATTTGCATCTAAACAAAAATCTATATATTCGTCATCTTCTTTTATCATCTTTGCATATGTTGACAACTCATGATTTTGTTTAATTAATGTATATTTGCCACTTTCAAGTATTCTTAATGCTTCACTAATACAATCTGCTCCCAAGACACTCAATTTATCAAATAATGTGCCTGCTGTATCGTTTGGCAAAATATCACATTCTTTTGTAAGCAATATATCCCCGTCATCAATACCAATTTCGCTTTTTAGAATAGTAATTCCCGTTTTGGTTTCACCTTCCATAATGGCTCTTTGTATTGGAGCTGCACCACGATATTTTGGAAGAATAGAACCGTGCACATTATACACTCCATATGGTGTCATTTCCAGTATATTTTGACGCAATATTTGACCAAATGCACAAGTCACAATAATATCTGCATTCAAAGATTTCAATTCATCATATCCTTCCTTTGAAATGCTTTTGTATTGAAAAACTGGAATATTTAGTTTGAGTGCAAGTTCTTTAACAGGAGAAAAGGTGGGACGCATATTTCTCCCACGTGGTTTGTCTGGTTGAGTCACAACTGCAACCACATTATGCTCTTTTGCTATTCTGTCAAGTACAGGCACTGCAAATTTTGGTGTGCCTAAAAATATTACTTTTAGCATTATTTCTCCTTATCAGGTTTGTATGGTTTTATCATTTTTTGAGTAAATAATATGCCTTGCAAATGGTCGTATTCATGACAAAGTGCACGTGCTAAATATCCTTCGCCTGTTATTGTAAACTCATTTCCATATCTGTCATTGGCTTTGACTGTGACCACTCTTGGTCTTTCGACATAACCACTAATACCATCAACAGACAAACAACCTTCAACGTCGACTTCTGTTTCTTTACTTTGGTATGTTATTTTTGGATTAATTAGTTCTAATTGCATATTATTGACATCAATCACAACAATATTTTTGATGATACCAACTTGAGGGGCTGCAAGACCACAACCATTATTTTTTGTCATTGTCTCACGCATATCATCAAGCAAAGTCCAAAGACTCTCATTATATTCTTTGACATCTTTGCATTTTTTCTCCAAAATTGGATTACCTTTTTTTGTCAATGTTCTAAGTGCCATTTTATCTCCTTTAACTCAAATTTTGTGCGTTTAGTTCTATAAACACACTGACTTTACTGTCTCTTACTTCTTTTTCTATATTATATATTTTATCTATTATTTCAAAATTATCAACTACTCTCAACACAATTTGATATCTATGTTTGTTTTGTATCTTTGTAATTGGGCTTTTCATTCCTTCAAGAAAATAAAAATCTTTTGGTCTATTTTGTCTCAATTCTTTAAGTTTCATAAAGAAATTGTGTGATACCAATTTTGCCTTGTCGTCATCTTCACTCGTAATTAGTATCCTAATCATATTGCTGTATGGTGGAAAATTGGTAACCATTCTCAAATTATCTTCTTTTTGAAAAAAGCCTTTGTAGTCGTAATTAGCGACAAATCTATACACATAATTTTTTGGAAAAAATGTTTGCAATATCACTTTGCCACTTTTTTTGCTCCTACCTGCTCTGCCTGACACCTGTGTGACTAATTGATAAGTTTTTTCTGTTGCTCTAAAATCATTAAAGAATAACGACAAATCAGCATCAAGAATCCCTACAAGTGTAACGTCAGGAAAATCATGACCTTTTGCAATCATTTGTGTGCCCACTAATATACTTGGATGATGTGAACCAAACTCTTCAAGAATTTTCCCATGAGCGTTTTTGGTCCTTGTCGTATCATTGTCCATTCTATAAATTGGCACATTAGGAAAATGCTCTTTTAGTTCTTGTACAACTCTTTCTGTACCAACACCGCCAAGCTTAATCTCATGACTACCACAAACTGGACACACGTTGATGTTGTGAAAGCGTTTGCCACAATAATGGCATTTAAGTTCATTATCCCTTTTATGATAAACAAGTGAAACGTCACATTCAGTGCATTTTGGAATATAGCCACACTGTCTACACATCAAAAATGATGCAAATCCACGGCGATTGATAAACACAATACATTGTTCATTGTGTTCAATAGTGTTTTGCAATTCGCCTAAAAACTCTTGTGAGAAAATACTAGTATTGCCATTTCTAAATGCTTTGCACATATCGACAATTTCAATAGTTGGCATAGGAAGATTATTAATGCGTACAGGCATTTCAAGTAGCGCATATTGTCCTGTCATTGCGTTGTGATAACTCTCAACGCTTGGAGTTGCTGACCCCAAAATCAAAGGACAATCACATGTCTTTGCTCGATATTCTGCCACCTTGTGAGTGTGATATCTTGGATTGCTTTCTGAAAAATATGAACTATCATGTTCTTCGTCAATAATGATACAACCAAGATTGTGAACAGGTGCAAATATTGCACTTCTTGCACCTATTACAACACGTGCTTCTCCATTAAAAATTCTTTTCCATTCATCATATTTTTCACCTAATGACAAACCACTATGTAATACGGCAATATTTTGACCAAATTTTGCAGTAAAATTTTTGACCACTTGTGGAGTTAGCGATATCTCGGGCACAAGCATTATTGCACCTTTGCCATCAGCCAATTTCTGTTTGATAATATTCATATACACTTCTGTTTTGCCACTTCCTGTGACTCCGTGTAACAAATATGTCTTGCTTGCACTATTACATATAGTATCTACAATTTGCTTTTGTGTGTCATTTAGTTGAATTTTGTTTTCTTGTGCTGGTTGATGAACCAGCCTATTTTTTATACTACTTGTAGTGATTATTATTTGGTCGCCAATTAGTTTTTTAATTGTTGAAGACGAAAACATCTTATTTAGGTTTACAATATTTTCTTTACCATTTTGTTGAAGATAAGAAATTGTACGGAATACATTTGTCGCATTTTTTCTAACATGTTTCAAATATTCTTGGACTATATTATCATCATTTAGAGTACATTCAACACTTATTTGAGATTTTACTTTGTCACTACGAATAACGTTTGGAACGATAAGTTTTATCACATCAATATATCTCAAATGGTAATATTCTACCATAAAATGCATAAGCTTCATCAAATCAGGCAGTATTATTGGATATGGGTCACATGTTCTTATGATAGATTTGATTTTTGTTTTGTCGACATCTGTACTATCTTTTTTGTCTAATACAAATCCTTGTATTGTACGATTACCAAAAGGCAAAAGAACCCTAGTGCCAATTTCTATATCTTGGTCACTAGAATAATCGAATAACTTATCGACATTGCTATTTGCTACATCAACAATACACCTATAATACATATACCTCCAAAATAAAAAATTCTACTGCAAAAGCAATAGAATTTTGTTAAACTATATTTCAATTACCCCTTGGTCAACATCTAATATTGCTTTGGTTACTTCTTGCTGAACTTCGGCTTTTTCGTCTGGGTCTAGTTTTTTGAGCTCTTTGGCTCTTTTGCCAACAACAACAGCCAATTTGTATACACTATTATCAGTTTTTTTAATCAATTTTTCAACAGAAGGTTCTAGCATCATAATATCTCGTCTCCTAAATATTCCAAACTCTACATTATATTATATAATCATTTTATAAATAATAAAAGGGTTTTTTTGAATTTTTTTTATTTTCCTAAATATTTTATGAAAGTTTCTTCATCTAAAATAGTTATTCCCAATGCTTTTGCCTTGTCAAACTTGCTTCCTGGGTCAACACCAGCAACAACATAATCAGTTTTTTTACTGACTGCACTTGAAACTTTTGCACCAACTTGTTCAAGAACTTTTGTGGCTTCATCACGGCTATATTTATTTAGTCCACCTGTAAGCACAACTGTTTTACCCGTGAAGTAATCATTGTAAGTTGCGTTACTATTATAATCTTGTACTCTAACACCCAATCTAAACATTTTGTCAATCATTGTAATATTATTTTCGTTGCTAAAATAATCAACAATATTTTGAGCAATTACATCACCAATTTCGTCAATTTGGAGCAAACTTTCAAAACTTGCATTTTTTAGGTTGTCAAAAGTGGTATATGCTTTTGCCAAATCTTTTGCAGTTTTGTCTCCCACGCCATTTATACCTAATGCGTAGATAAAGTTTGGCAAAGATACAACTTTGCTATTTTCAATACTAGTTGCAATATTTTTGACTCTTACTGCTTCCTTTTTCTGGTCTTTTGGTTGGAATAGCGCAAGCAAATCATCATAAGTAATATCATATATATCGGCCACAGTATTTAGCCCATATTTTTCATGTAAAGCTACAATAGTCTTTTCGCTCACTCCGTCAATATTCATTGCGTTTCGTGATGCAAAGTGTGTCAAACTGTCAATTATCCTATTCTTACAATTTTTGTTTGGACAAAACAAATTTGCACCGTCTTCAACAAGTGTTGTCCCACAACAAGGACAATTTGTTGGTGGAACAATATCTACACTGTTTGCATTGTGTTCAGCAACACCAAGTATTTCTGGTATGACTTCGTTACTACGTCTAACAAACACACTAGAACCAATCTTGACGTCCTTCCTTTTGATATCACCAATATTATTGAGAGTAACACGACGAACAACTGCACCTGCAAGAACAGTTGGATAGATTTCAGCAATTGGTGTGAGTTTGCCAGTGCGTCCTATTTGCCAAACAATATTTTCAACAATGGCTGTTTTTTCTTGTGCCTCATATTTGAATGCTATTGCCCACTTTGGAAATTTTGCTGTATATCCCACTTTTGAACGCAATGTAATATCATTGAGTTTTATGACAGCTCCGTCAATCAAAATGTCTAATTTATCTTTTGATAAATCAATCAGTTTTACTTCTTCAATCAATTTATTGACATCATCAAACACCTTAAAAAATGGATAAACACAAAATCCGTTCTCACCCAAAAATTTGTGTGCTTGTTCTTGTGTCGTTATATCTTTGTCAATATACGCAATATCATAAAAGAAAATATCCAGATGCCTTTTTGCAGTTTCGTTTGGGTCAAGGTTTCTAATCGCTCCTGCTGCTGCATTACGAGCGTTTTTTAGTGGTTCATTTGGATGTTTGTCATTGTATTTTTTCAAATTCGAAAGCGATATCATTGCCTCGCCTTGCACAATGAGTTCGCCCTTATATGGTATAACAAGTGGCAGTGTTTTTACAGTCATGACCTGTTTTGTCACATCTTCACCCACAACCCCATTTCCACGTGTTGCTGCATTTATAAGCCTGCCACCTTTGTAGGTGCAAGTGATTCTCAATCCGTCAAATTTGTATTCTAGACAAAACTGTTTTGTATTATATTCTTTTTGCAACTTTGTCATCCAATCCAAAAGTTCGTCATAGTCACGCACTTTGTCAAGACTATACAGTCTAACTTTGTGAGTATGCTTTTTGAATCCTTCAAGAACAGTATCTCCAACCTTATTTGTTGGACTATTTGGTAGTACAAATCCTAGTTCTTTTTCAAGAGACAAAAGTTCGTCATACAAGATATCATAATCAGCATCTGCAATAGTTGGATTGTCAAGTGTATAATAGTTGTAATTGTGTTTGTTGATAATATCAACTAGTTCTCTATATCTTGCAACTTTATCCATTATATTCTCCTTGCTATGCAATACAATAATTATGCCTATATATATTCAAATTTCATAATTTGCAAAGTACTACATAATTATTATATCACACAATTTATTTTATACCAAAATATTATATCTTTGTGAGTGGTGCAAACTTGATTGCAAGTTGTTTGACCCCCACATCATCAAAGTCAATAAGAGCATATTGGTCACTGCCAAAATTTTCTAATTTTATCACTTTGCCAACACCAAATCGTGGATGCTTGACACTATCTCCCACACTCAAATTTAGTGTATCCTTTTTCTTTTGTTGGGCCTTTGAAATAAAATCTTGTAGACTTGAAAAAGATTTGCTAAACACAGGTCTAGCCTCGTCAACAGCACTTTTCCTATTCTCATAATTTGGTTTTTGTATAAGCCCCATTTCTTCAACGAACTGACTAAGTGTCGTATAGTTTTTTTGCCCATACAAGTATCTGCACTTTGCGCGTGTGATGAAGGCCTTTTTCTTTGCACGAGTCAGTGCTACATACATTAGCCTACGCTCTTCCTCCATATCGTCAGGGTCATCAAATGCTCGTGATACTGGAAATATATTTTTTTCACAACCTACAATATAGACATAGTCAAATTCAAGTCCTTTTGCTGCATGAATTGTGGATATTACAACTTTGTCTTGTTCGACATTATCAATTTCTTCATAAGAATTTTCGAGAGTGACTGACGTAATATAGTCAAATACTGTGCTATTTGGATTGTATTTTTCAAATGTTTCAATACTACTTGCCAGCATATCAATATGCATTAGGTTGTCATTGTCTTCGTCACTATCACTTGAATACTCACTTTTGATATTAGCAACCTTTATCATATGTTCAAAAAATTCACCAATATTCATTGTCTGGACACTTTCAATCAAATCAGCAAATAAAGCACCAACATTTTCTAATTTCTTTTTTAATGCCGAAGATATTTCATCAAATTCATCAGCACGCAAAATGACTTCGAGTAGGCTTATGCCCTTTTTATTTGCAATTTCTAATAATTTTTCAACAGATGCATTTCCTATTTTACGTTTTTGGAAATTGATGATTCTCTCCATAGAGACTGTATCCATAGGATTGATTGCGACTTTCATATAAGCAAGCAAATTTTTGACAATTGCTCTTTCAAAAAACTTTATATTACCATATACAACATATGGAATATTATAATTCAACAGTTTTTGTTCAAATTGCATGGTAAGTGATGATACACGTGTAAGAATAGCAATCTCACTTGCTTTTATCCCACTCTCTAATTTTCTTGAAATTGATTGGACAACATATTCAGCTTCTTGTCCTTC
>CALWPI010000025.1 GCA_944383385.1 uncultured Clostridia bacterium | reverse complement strand
CTTGGAAGCGAGCCGGGAAAATATGTCATTGCCAGTTTCAAAAACGAGATACCCATCAGGGTATCTCTTTTTTTTGCAATTAATTACTAGTAAAATAATCTCATAACTATAAATATGATATTTGGCTTTATTTCATTGTTGTTATAATATTTCTATGTGACATTTTTACTAAAATCTTTCTTTTTTTATGTAAATATGTTGACATTGATTTTCTACTAATATATAATAAACTCGTAGCACATAAAAATATGCCTCAGTAGCTCAGCGGTGGAGCACTCGGCTGTTAACCGATAGGCCGTAGGTTCGAATCCTACCTGAGGCGCCAAAGTAAGTATCATGCATATGGTACTTATTTTTTTATAATTATTATGTTGTTATAGGACGGATTCGACCTACGGTTCGAAGTCCTGTCGGACACGGACCGCACTGGCGTGCTCCCACGCTTTATCTAAAAACTAGCCACAGGCAAGTTTTCTTAACGAGTCGCGCTACCTGAGGCGCCAAAGTAAGTATCATGCATATGGTACTTATTTTTTTATAATTATTATGTTGTTATAGGACGGATTCGACCTACGGTTCGAAGTCCTGTCGGACACGGACCGCACTGGCGTGCTACCACGCTTTGACTAAAAACTAGCCACAGGCGAGTTTTCTTAACGAGTCGCGCTACCTGAGGCGCCAAAGTAAGCATCATGTATTGGTGCTTATTTTTTTTATAATTATTATGATATTATAGGACGGATTCGACCTACGGTTCGAAATTTTGTCAATAAAAATATATATTTGAGTTTTGATATTTAATAGATTATTTATAACAACATTATTATTTGATACTTATGATTATATACTAATAATTATTTTGTGTAGGATATTATAATTTTTTATAAAATTATTTAAGAATTAAAAAAGCACATATTAATGTGCTTTATTTTTCTAATTCATCATTTTTTTGTTTTTGTTTGTGTTGAGTCGTTTTTTCAAGAGTGGATACATACTTGATATATTTCGAATTTGCAAGTTCTGTAAGCAGGGCGTCTAATCTCTTTTTTAATAATTTTTTCTCTTTTCGTGTTTTTATTTCTTTTTCTACATCTTTGACAATATCAACTTTCTTTATATGATTTTTCATGATATTTGCAAAATATTCCATATACTTATCATTATCAACAATATAAGCTATATCATAGCAGGAAAGATTGCCACTCAATATATATTTTGTGATTTTGTCATATTGTTTTTCTGTTTCATCTAACCAAAAGAAATCTTTGTTGTCAACAAATTGAGACAATATTTTTGTGCATTTTGCACAATATTCATTATGATGTTCTTTATCAATATGATTTTTACTAGCCAGAAATTTTGCATAAATTTCTGGCTCTCTCATTAGTTTTGGAACGTCTTCATTTGCACGCATTTTCCTAACATAATGATTGTTGATAAAGTCTGTAAATTCCATATTTGTTTTGAAAAATTCAAAAAGCATGTGTGGATGTTCCACATCATATTCTGGGTAATATTTATAATCAATACCAAAATAATTATTTGATTTTTCCATACTATAATTTTATATCTTTTTTATGTTTTAGTCAATTTGTGCAAATACATTTATTATTTATAATCATTTATGATATAATGAATTATCATGAAAAAGATTTTGTTTGTATGTATGGGTGACACGTGTAGAAGTGTCATGGCTGAGTTTATTTTGCGTGATAAAATAAAAAAAATTGGTGGGCTCGATGTTTTGGTGGATTCGGCAGGTATTGACGTTCAGCCAAAATCTCGCATTGCAAAAAATGCTCGTGCTGTTCTTAAATCTCACGGAATAAAGACACCAAATAGAAAAGCTGTGCAACTGAAAAGTTATATGATAGACCCATTTACAGTTGTTATTACTATGGATAGAGCACAAAAGAAATATTTGTCTAACATAAAAAATATTTACTGTTTAAGTGATTTTGTCAGTGGCATTGATTTGTTTGACCCATATGGAATGGATATTGCTGCATATGACAAATGTTATAAAATACTTGATTTCATACTTGATGAAATTATAGAAAAATTGATTAGAGGTGAATTATGATTTATTTATCAACTGACCATAGAGGATATAAACTAATGCAAGAAATAAAAAAATATTTAGAACAAAAAGGATTGCAGTATGTAAGTGTGGGTGCAAACTCTTATGACAAAGATGACAGTTATGCAACATATACTCTAAAAGCAAATGAATTGGTCGCACAAGATGAGGACAATAGGGGGATATATCTTTGTGGAACAGGACTAGGCACAGCAATGGGTGCTAATCGCAACAAAAAAATACGTGCAGTACTTTGTCCAAACAAAAAGTATGCATATTTTGGACGTCTTCACAATAATGCAAATGTCCTTGTGATGCCTGCAAATTATACAAGCATTAGAAAAGCAAAAAAAATTATTGACGTATTCTTGTCTACACCATTTGAAGGTGGTAGACACGTCCAAAGATTGGAAGATATAAGTAAATAATATAATTAAAAGTATTTTTTGATAACATTTATCATACATATATTGTATGAGAGTTGCAAAAAATATTTTTTTATTTTTCATAGGTATATTATTTTGTACAAGTATACTTAGTGGTTGTACAAGCAAATATTTTACTTATGCAAAAGACAATATATCCGAAATTCGCACTATACTATATTACTATCAAGACGAAAATATAACAGTAAAATTTGATAGTGGATATAGAGAAGAAAATTATAAGATTGACGGTATACATACTTCAAACATACCTTTTGGTGTAGTGACTTTTTTTGTAAAAGATAGTATTGACAAGTCTATAACGCCACAATTTGTATTACTACTTGGAACAAGTCGATTAGACGGCAAATTAGTACAAAGTCCTTTTGATAATTCTTATGTTGCAGATATTGGAAAACTAGTCAGTAATGGAACAAAAATTGTAGCAAAATTTATGGCAGGTGATATTGTATATGAATGCCCGATGCGGTGTTTGAGTGATGGGTGGACAATCGATGCATATGAGGCACTCAAAGTGGCGTGCAATACATTTAGCAAAGACCTAAAACACTTTGTTGTAAACAATATGTTTTGTGGAGAAGTGTATATACGTTGTGTAACTGATACTAATATGAGTGATGAATATTTTTGGTATGTAAATTTTGTTGATAACGACAAAAATCAATATACGTGTATCATTTCAAATACTACTGGTAAGGTACTTGCAACAACTAAAATGTGAGAGAGTATTCTCTCATATTTTTATTTCACATAATTAAAATAATATGATAAACTAATAATGGATAGACGAACAAATTTCGTGATAAAATTATTCTAAACAACAAGTGCTATGCAATTGATATTATGAGACTAAACAAAGGCAAAAAAACCAGTTTGCATAATACCGGAGGGAATATGAAAAAAGAAAGTGTTAGAAAAGAATATATTGATAGATTAAATTCTCATATCGGCTCTTTTTTTGACAAGGACAAAGTCATTGATGAAAAGGTGCTAGAAGACATTGTGGACGTTTCTGCAAATACCAAATTAGAGGTAATGTGTATAATATCGCGTTATGGTGAAATTGTTGATATCAAAATCGGTGAAACAGAAAATGTAAGTTTTGAAAAACTTGACGCACCAAGGAATAGACTTTGTGGATATCGTCTAATACATACACATCCAAATGGTAATGCAAAATTATCAAATATGGATTTTGCGGCACTTAGACAAAACAAGTTTGATTTGATATGTTCCATTGCAGTAGACAAAGGTATGTTAGACGCACAAGTTGGATTTTTTGATGGAGTAAACACAAGTACTCTTGACATTTTTGATGCACGATTTATAAACAAATTTGGCGTTCTTGAAAAAATGCTTGAATGTGAAAAAAGGTACATTAAAAATGCTGAAAAATTGTATTCAAATGACGAAGAACAAGAAAGGGCAGTACTAGTTGGAGTCAAGATTGGTAATGACAAATATTTTGATAATATGGAAGAACTTGAAAATCTTGCACACACAAATCATATTGAAGTAGTTGGTAAATTGTCACAAAATAGACAAACACCTGACACAAAATATTTTATTGGTGAAGGGAAGATTGAAGAATTGCAAAAAATCATTCAATTACAAAATGCTAATCTTGTGATATTTGATAACGAACTTTCGGGTAGCAAGACAAATGCTCTTGAAAAGACGTTGGGCGTCAAAGTGATAGATAGGTCGAGATTGATATTGGATATTTTTGCAGGTCGTGCAAAGACAAGTGAAGGCAAGTTGCAAGTCGAACTTGCACAATTGCAATATTCATTACCTAGACTGAGTGGCATTGCCGGTTCGAGCGGGAGATTTGGTTCTGGTGGAACGGGTATGCGTGGTCCTGGGGAAACTAAACTTGAACTTGACAGACGTGTAATAGAGAAAAATATTCAAAAGAAAAAAGCTGAACTGGAAAGAGTCAAAAATCAAAGACAAATGAGTAGAAAAGAAAGACAAAAAAATAGCAAGATTGTAATTGCTATTGTGGGCTATACAAATAGTGGGAAAAGCACGCTTCTCAATCTATTGACAAAGGCAGATGTGTATGCCAAAGACGAGTTGTTCGCAACTCTTGATACAACGACTAGAACGTGGTGGATTGATGATAAAATAAAAGAAGTATTGCTCGTTGACACTGTGGGATTTATTTCTCGATTGCCACACGAATTTATTGACGCATTTTCTAGTACATTAGAAGAAACAGTGCAAGCAGATTTGTTATTGCATGTTGTTGATATATCAAACAAAAATTACAACGAACAAAAAGACATTGTAAATAAATTATTGGCAAAACTAGGAGCAAAAGCACCAACAATCACCGTTTATAACAAAATTGACAAGGTGGAAAATATTGAAAAAGAAGATGGTGCAGTATATATTTCTGCTGAAAAAAATGTGGGAATTGCTGACCTTAAAAAAGCCATTGTAAATCAACTTGAAATGTTGAATACAAAAAAATAAATTGTTGTGTCACACTTTTTAGGCGATGTGTATATTATGAAGTATACAGGCAAAATATGACAACATTTTACATAATCTTGACTAAAACAAAAATTTAATTCGTATTTTGCTGTAAAACTTATAGGAGGTACTCATTATGTTCTTCGGAAATAATGGTTGTGGTATGCACGACGACCACGGCTGTGGCACAAACTATTGCTTTATTCTATTGCTATTGTTACTCTGCAATGGTGGTTGTGGAATGAACGGTGGTATTGATTGCTGCTGGTTAATCATTTTAATTTTGTTATTACAAAACTGCGGTTGCGGTTGTGGCAAAACTTGTAATGCATAGAGCAAATACATAATAATTTTTCCTAAAATATCTATCCCGAAAAATTTGGGATAGATTTTTTTACATAATTTGGTAAATTTTGGATAATCTATTTGTGTAACAAGGTGACAAAAATGCCGAAACTTTAATAGCCATATAGGTATTTTCGTTGACATTGATGTTGTATTTATTATAAAATAAACTTGTTAATTTATAAAACATCGAACGAGGAGATTTTTACATTTATGAAAGCAAAGAAAATTATAGTACCTGCTCTTGCTGCTATGTTAGGCGTATCGGGAGCAACAGTTGCGACTGTTCAACAAATTAGTGTCTACGCAGAAGATGGTCAGTATACGGGCGAAACTATTAGTGTTACAGGGTTCGTTTCTAGTGTTAAAGTAAGTGAGGAGTGGACTGTTCCACAAGCAACCGCGGGGGCAACATATACATTGACAAATAGTGTCGGTGCTGATGTTACAAAACAATATGCAGTAGACGGACAACCTGGTCATTATATCTTTGGCAAGTCTGGTACTTATGTTTTGAAATATACTTTGACAAAAAATGGTGTTACGACAACAACTGAACCTATGTATATCAACGTTGAAAGTGCAGAATATACCGTAACAACACTTTCAAATACTCAACACGTATTGCCAGGTACTGTTGCACCAAATACCAAACTCACATTTGCAGTGCCAACAACTACTTATGACGGAGAAGAACAACAATATTATACTGTAAGTGAAGGGAGCGTCTCACACAATGCTATTGACGGTAGAGATGTCGTAATATCTGTTTATGACCAAACAAACTCTCCAGTATATACGAGTAAAGGACGCGAAGGTGAGGCAAAGGTGGACAGCACTGGTCATGTGTATTTTGAGTACACACCAACCACTGCAGGTAAATACTATGTGTACTATGACATCGTTGATGCCGGTATAGTTCAAGATAGAGTATCCACAAACTTTGTCGTAAAAGAAGGCTATGATTCAAGTAAAATTGACCTTGCTATGCCAGAGGCTTCAAAGTTGTCAAACACAAGCATTGTTTTGGGGAAAGAAACAACTCTACCAACTGCAAAAGTAAAAGATAGAAACACAGGCAATTATGTAGATGCTTATGTAGAAATCACAATCACTCACTACAACACAGACGGAACAAAAGACGTTGATGTTGTGACTGATTATAAGTACACATTTACAAAAACTGGTGATTACACAATTTCTTACAAAGCAAGCATCCCTGTATTGGGTGTTTCAACATCTACTGCAAAAGCATACAATGTTCTAAATGTTACTGATTCAACACATCCTGAGGTATATATTGTCAATAATTACCAAGTAGATGACAACGGCTTGGTCACAAGTGTTGAGGGAAGTAGCGATTTGACAGCAACAGATTTTGAAGACCAAGATGTACTACTGAAAGCACTTGGAGATGCAACATACAAAATACCAAGCACTGTTGTATTAGGAGCAGAAGGTGCAACAGTCACAATACCTGCTATGTTTGCAACAGACAATTTGTCTGCTTATAACAAAATCAAACTCACTCGTTCTATCTACAATGGTAGTTCGTTAAAACAAATTGGTGAAGACAAATCTGCCGGAGAGCCTATTGAATATACATTTACAGAGGCAGGAGATTATGCAATCTGGTTCAAGGCAGTGGACGAAGCAAATTCTGCTGCTGACCAAGGAACAACCAAGAAAATTACAATCAAAGTTGTTGAAGAAAGTGATATTGATGACAATACTGCAAAACCAGTAATAAACACCGAAGTCACAAACTCATCAACATCAGTAACAGACAAATATGTATTTGCAGTACCAACAGCAACAGCATCATATGATGATTTGGTTGAAGTCAAAACTGAATACAAATTTGACGAAGGTGAATTTACTACACTCACTGAAACAAACAAAGAAGGAAAATATGAAATTCCATTACAAGTAGGTAAGAGTAAACTTATTATTCAAATTACTGCAACTGCTGATGATTTGGGTGCAGGTCCTAGAACAAATACAATCACAAGGACAATTACTTTACCAAAAGAATTACAACAAGGCTCTAATCTTGATTTTGATACAACAACAGTAACGAATTATTTGACTGAACTAAAATCAGCAAATGCAGACTTGCTCGTTCAAGGTCAAGAAAACTTGTTTGAAAAAGGTAATATCTATTTGCCTTCAATGAAAGTGTCAAATAATGGAACAAATGAAATTGCAATGTCAGTTATTGTTCGTGACAAAGACGACAACCAAAAAGACGTATACAATTCTTATGTAGTAACAGAAGGCAACGCAAAGACAATACAAGGTGGATTCTTTAGCGCAAATGCAAAAGGAACATATACTGTCACTTATATTGCAAAAGAAACGGGTGTTAAAAATATTGATGGTGTCAATAGACAAGTAAGCAATATTGTAACAAAAACTTTTATTGTCAATATAAATGGTATTACAACAAATCAAATTGTATTGTCTTCATGGGATAGCATATCCACAATTGCTCTATACGAACATTTTGATGTACCAACAGCAGAACTATATGTTGATGGTGAAAAAGTCGAAGTCAATGATGGTGGCAATTACAAGACAACATGGCGTATGTATCAAGGACCAGCACACTTTGAATCATTAGAAGCATACAAAGAGCATATGGGTGACGATTCATTGGATGAAACGGACTTGCAAAACGCATACAAAGCATGGAAAGAAACACATCCAATGAACACTCCTGTTGATATATCTGAAGAAGGATTTACTCCAATTGTTGAAGGAACATATTGGATTGAATATGTCGCATACAATGGAAGTGAAGAGATTGCAAGACTTCAAAAAACTGTTGTTGCAGAAGATATGAGAGAATACGAAATTGTATTTGACAATTCAAAAGAATATTTCAAAGACTATGAATCATATGACTTTGATAGCGCAGAACCAATTGCGGTTCCAACAGTATCTGTCAAAGATAATAATGGTTCAGCAGTTGTGAATTGTACAGTTGAGGTCACTTGTGTAAATCGCAAGGGCAAAGAAGTATCAGCTGATGTATTCTACTATGATGATGTCGCTGGCGATTACAAATTGGTTCCAACAACAAACGATGTCTATAAAGTCACTTACAAAGTAAGAGATGAGAATGGCAAACCTGTTGTCACAGGCACTTGGGAAGTAACTGTTGGTGACGTAGTCGCACCACAACTATCATATGATGATGAACAAATAGAAAGCGTAATCAAGTCTTCAATCACAATAGGTGAAAAATTTACTCTCGATACAGAAGCACTAAAAGATTATGTTGACGAAGATAAATCATCTTGGGAAAACATTACAATTACAGTGACAATGCAAGATGCTTCTGGTAATAATGTACCAAACACATATAACAATGAAGATGGAGAGCTACACCCAACATTTGAAGCTACACTAAAAAGCACGGGAACTTATACATTAAAAATTACTCTTCAAGATGAATTGAAAAATACAAGCATACCATATAATTTCACTATAACAGTCAATGGTGACGAGGCTGGTTCAAATAATGTAGGAACAGTTGTAGGAACAGTGCTCATTGTTCTATCACTAATACTCCTTGGTGGTGTTATTGCATACTTTGTAGTAACAAGTAGAAAAGGTGGCAAAAAGTCCAAAAAGACAAATAAAAAATAATACAAAATGATAAAAAAGTCTAGTACTATGCTAGACTTTTTTATGGCTAAATGTAGGCACAAAGTGCATTTTGCATAGTAGGGCATTAAGACCGTAACATTTTATAAATATATACAAAAATTTTAGTGCAAAATAATATATCCGTTTATCTGTTGTATTTTACGCAATTATATTTCTATATTATTATTTTATTGTGTGAATATAGCAAACATTGTAAATAATAGAAAATAATTACTTATTATAAAATAATAGAAAATGTGCCGATATATTTGCACTATTGATTATCAAATGATAAAATATTTCATAGGAGATTGTTATGTTAGATAAGCAAACGGCTAGTCTATTAAAGACACTAACTACTATTTGTGGTGACGGTGGATACAAGGTAATTGAAATAAAAGAACTATTAGACAAATTGCCTACTAAATACAATTTTGCTGAAGATAGTATAGCATCATGCATGACGTATCTTGCAGACCGAAGTTATATTGATATAAAATATATGGAAAACAGTGTGTATTGTTTGGCTTGTTTGCCAAAAGCACGAATGTATTTTGAAAATCTTGACGAGACTGAAAGACAAAATAGGAATTATAAAAAATTGTTTTTGTATTCTGTTATCGTGTCTTCTTGTGCAGCAGCTGTTGCCTCGTTTTTGGCAGTACTTGTTGGGATATTGATATTTTTGTAAAGGGTAATTGTTTATGTTAAGTAAAAAAGAAAAATGTGTTATGACATACTTGTATGATGTTTGTAATGGCAAAGGAACAGAACTCATTTCTCCAAGTCAAATTATGGAAGCTGTTATGAACAAATATGAGATGAACGAGATTGAGATTGACCAAATCATAAATGCTTTGGCTCTTGATGAATATATTGACGTTGTCAATAGTGATAACAAAGGAAAACTGGTGTATTGTATTACTCTCAAAGCAAAGGGAGAGGCATATTTGAGAGAGACAAGCAATCACAAAAAAACTGCCGCTTGGCTCATTACAAGGACGATTGCTCTTGCGATACTGTCATTTGTTGTTGGTATCATATTAAAAGCAATATTTACCTAAAAGATTGGTATATAATTACCAATCTTTTTTTGTTTTTATATTTACATTGGTAGTATGTTATTATATAATTATGTGCTATAATAATAGTAAAATTATTGTTGATTTTGACAATAATAGTGGGGAATTATGGATTTTGAATTAGTCAGTAAGTATAAGCCAACAGGTGACCAACCACAAGCAATAGAAAAAATCACACAGGGCATCAAAGATGGCCTACGTTTTCAAACTCTTATGGGAGTTACGGGCAGTGGCAAAACGTTTACTATGGCTAATATTATAAAAAATATAAATAGACCCGTTCTAGTTCTTGCACACAACAAAACATTGGCTGCGCAACTATGTAATGAGTTTAGAGAATTTTTCCCTAACAACAGAGTTGAGTATTTTGTCAGTTATTATGATTATTATCAACCAGAAGCCTACATTGTATCAACGGATACTTACATTGACAAGGATATGAGTATCAATGATGAGATAGACAAAATGCGTCATTCTGCCACCTGTTCGCTGTTTGAAAGGCGTGATGTCATTGTTGTATCATCTGTGTCTTGCATATATGGATTGGGAGCACCAGAAACGTATAGCAGTATGTGTTTGTCTTTGCGTCCAGGTCAAGAAGTAAGCAAAAGTGATGTTATAAGAAAACTACTCTCTTTGCAATATGAAAGAAATGATATTGACTTCACTCGTTCTACATTTAGGTCACGTGGGGATACACTCGACATTATACCTGCATATAGTAGTGAGGTCGCTATTCGTGTTGATTTCTTTGGCGATGAGATTGACGCAATCTACGAAATTGATGTACTAACTGGCAAGAATATAAACACATTAGAACACGCATTCATTTTGCCAGCAAGTCACTATGCAGTCGACCAAAAAACACTAGATAATGCGATGGAGCAAATAAGAAAAGATTGCCTTGACCGAGTAAAAGAGTTTGAAGAGCAAGGCAAACTAATCGAAGCCGAGAGAATAAAACAACGTGTATTCTATGACCTAGAAATGATGAAAGAAGTAGGATATTGCAGTGGTATTGAGAATTATAGCAGATATTTTGACGGCAGGAAACCTGGTGAAGCGCCTTATACATTACTTGATTATTTCCCAGATGATTTTGTTTTGTTCGTAGATGAAAGTCACATGACATTGCCACAAGTTAGAGGTATGTATGCAGGGGATTTGGCACGAAAAACAAATCTGGTCGAATATGGGTTTAGATTGCCTGCTGCATATGACAATAGACCATTAAACTTTGAAGAATTTGAAAGCAGAATAAAACAAGCAGTTTTTGTATCTGCAACACCTGGTCCATACGAACTAAAACACAGTGGACAAGTTGTAGAGCAAATTATAAGGCCAACTGGATTGCTTGACCCAAGCATTGATGTGCGTCCTATTAGTGGGCAGATTGATGATTTGGAAGGAGAGATAAGACATGTAATAGAGTCTAATGGCAAGGTGCTTGTTACAACGCTTACAAAGAAAATGGCAGAGAGTTTGACAAATTATCTTGTCGAGCATAAAATACGTGTTAGATACTTGCATAGTGATATTGATACACTTGAAAGAGTGGAGATTATCAATGACTTGCGTTCAAATGAATTTGATGTACTAGTTGGTATTAATCTTTTGAGAGAAGGACTAGACATACCTGAGGTGAAATTGGTTGCCATACTCGATGCGGACAAAGAAGGGTTCTTGCGTAGTTCGTGGGCTCTTATACAAACAATTGGCCGTGCTGCTAGAAATAGCGAAGGTAGAGTCATTATGTATGCTGATAACATTACGGACAGTATGAGAGTGGCTATTGATGAGACTAATCGTAGAAGACAAATTCAAATGAAATACAACAAAGAACATAACATAGTGCCAAAGACTATAATAAAACCAGTCAACAATACTCTAAAAATTACAAAGAAAGCAACTCAATCTAAAAAATATGACAAGAGTGAACTCACGAAAGAAATTGAGAGAGTCAAGGCACTTATGAAACTTGCAAGTGATAGACTTGATTTTGAAACAGCAATTAAATTGCGTGAACAACTGAATGATTTGAAACAAGAATTAAAGGAAAAGTAATATGCAAAAAGACATAATTATCAAAGGGGCAAGAGAGAATAACCTAAAAAATATCAATGTGACCATACCTAGAAACAAACTCGTTGTGTTGACCGGTGTGAGTGGTAGTGGCAAAAGTACACTGGCATTTGATACAATATTTGCCGAAGGACAAAGAAGATATATGGAGTCTTTGTCCAGTTATGCACGTCAATTTTTAGGTCAAATGCACAAGCCTGATGTGGATATTATTGAAGGGTTGTCTCCTAGTATTTCAATCGACCAAAAGACAACTAGCAACAATCCACGAAGTACTGTGGGTACGGTAACTGAAATATATGACTATATGAGATTGTTATATGCTCATATTGGTGTGGCATATTGTCCAAATTGTAAGAAGCCAATATCTAGTCAAACAATTGACAATATTATTGACCAAATTATGACTTTGCAGGGCAAAAAAATACTTGTATGTGCGCCTGTTTTTCGTGGCAAAAAGGGTACTTTTGCAAAAGAAATTGATGAGTATAGAAAAAATGGTTATTCAAGAATAATAGTTGACGGCACAGAGTATATGCTAACAGATGATATTGTGCTTGAAAAAACTTATAAGCATGATATTGATATTGTTGTTGACCGTATTATTGTAAAGCCTGGTGTAGAACACAGACTAACAGAATCAGTAGAGATTGCGCTCAAAGAAGCAAAAGGAATTGTGCTAATAAGAGAAGGCGAAAATGAGTATATTCATTCAACCAATCATGCCTGTCCTACGTGTGGATACTCAATACCAGAGATTACGCCTAGACTATTTAGTTTCAACAATCCATTTGGCGCTTGTCCAGAATGTGCAGGACTTGGTGTAAAACAAAGTGTTGAAGAAGGCAAAATTGTGCGTGACAAAAAACGTTCGTTATTTGACGGTGCAATCATTGCAAATGGTTGGTCGTATGATGCTGGTATGGCAAAGATGTTTTATCGTGCTGTGCTTGACTACTATGATATAGACTATGACACACCATATGAGAAATTACCTAAAAAAGCCATTGATATGATTATGTATGGTACAAAAGGCGAAAAGATACAAACGTATTTGCCTTGGCATAAGAAATATGGCATGGTAGCCTTTGAAGGAATTGTCAACAATTTGCTTCGTAGGATGCAAGAAACTCATAGCGAAACGATTAAAGATAGTATTCAAAAAATGTTGGTTGATATTGAATGTCCAGTGTGTCATGGCAATAGGTTGCAAGAAAGTGCGTTAAATATCAAAATCAATAAAAAGAATATTATTGAACTCACAAAAATGAGTGTGGATGAGATAAGTAAATTTTTTGAAAATCTTAAACTTAATGCAACAGAACAAAGCATTGCAAATCCTATTTTGAAAGAGATAAAATCAAGGCTTAGTTTCTTGCAAAACGTAGGTCTAAACTATTTGACTTTGTCTAGATTGTCTGGCACATTGTCCGGTGGAGAAAGCCAAAGAATTAGGCTTGCAACACAGATTGGTAGTGGACTAACAGGAGTCATGTATAT
>CALWPI010000024.1 GCA_944383385.1 uncultured Clostridia bacterium | reverse complement strand
ACCAACTGAACCTATCAAGGTTCTTTTTTGTTGGTGGGACTTCTATGCTCTGCATAGTGCAACACAGTTGCCAACCCGCACAACTGTGTGGAAGGTAGTCGGGCTCCCTCCCCCGACAAATATTACTTCGTAACATTGACAAGTCCCAACCTTTCCGCACCAACTGAACCTATCAAGGTTCTTTTTTTGTTGGTGGGACTTCTATGCTCTGCATAGTGCAACACAGTTGCCAACCCACACAACAGTGTGGAAGGTAGGCCCTTCCCGATAAATTAATTCAAAACACCAATTATATATCAAACAAAACTATAAAACTTTTACAAACAAAAAGACCAACGATGTTGGTCTTTTATTTTATTTTGTATGTTGTGCCTTCTTTGGTGTCAACTAATTCTATACCTTTTGATTGCAACTCTGCCCTGATACTATCAGCAAGCGCATAGTCTTTTTTTTGCTTTGCAAGTTTCCTTTCTTCTATCTTTTGCTCGATATATTGAACTAATGTGTCATCAATGGTATTTTCTTCCTTATTTTCATTATTTAGTGCATCAACCAACCCCAAAGACAATACACTATCAAAATCTTTTATAAGAGCAATCTTTGTTGCATTTGTTGTATCACTTTTTAATGTATCAAAAATGGCTGTTATGGCAAGAGATGTATTTAAGTCATTCTCTAGCGCTTGCGCAAATTGATTTTTGAGTCTATCATACTCATTCTTGTCAATAGTAGAGTTATCTTCTTTGATATTTGCCAATCTTTTTAATAATTTGTCATAAGCAATCTTTGTTTGTTCAAGTGTATCAAATGAGAATACTAATTGTTTCCTATAATGTGACTGCAAACAAAAGAACTTGTATACCATAGGACAATATCCCAACTCTTTCAATTTGGATAATGTCAAGAAATCTCCTTTGCTTTTGCTCATCTTACCACTTTTTGTATTTAAGTGTTCAACATGGAACCAATATTTACACCATGGGTGTCCTACAAAACTCTCTGTTTGTGCAATTTCGTTTGTATGATGTGGAAATTTATTGTCAACACCACCACAATGTATATCAAGATATTCACCCAAATATTTGTATGAAATACCCGAACATTCAATATGCCAACCTGGATATCCTACTCCCCATGGACTATCCCATTTGAGAGCGTGATTTTCAAATTTTGACTTTGTAAACCAAAGCACAAAATCGTTTTTGTTTTTCTTGCCAGTATCTTCATCAACGTCGTCACGTGCACCTACAACCATATCATCAGCTGTTTGATTGCCAAAACGATAATAATCTTTGAGTTTGGATGTATCAAAATAGATGTTGCCACCACTTTTGTACGCATATCCCTTTTCTAGTAATGTGGATATGATTTCAATATATTGGTCAATACATGACGTTGCAGGTACAACAATACTTGGCCAACGCAATTTGAGCATTTGACAATCTTTTCTAAATGCATCAGTATAATATTTTGCAATTTCAAGAACCGTCTTATGCTCCCTTTGTGCGCCCAACAACATCTTGTCTTCACCTGTATCACCGTCACTTGACAAATGCCCTACATCAGTAATATTCATTGCGCGCTTTACATTATATCCTACAAATTCAAGAGCCTTTTGCAATACGTCTTCCATAATGTAAGAACGCAAATTGCCAATGTGAGCAAAATGATATACCGTAGGACCACAAGTGTACATAGTCACACACTCTTTGTTGTATGGTTCAAATTCTTCGATTTGTCGAGACTGCGAATTGTATAATCTCATTATATTCTCCTAAACATTGTGCAAAATCTTATCACAATATTGCATATATATCTTATCATAACTTTGAAAAAAACACAAAATTTTATAATATAAATTTGCTCTTTTGTGATTAATAAAATAATATTTTCATAGCCAAAATCATATTTTGTCTTTTATTTTAGTATGATAAACTATGGGTCAAATGTGCTTTGTATTTTTATCATTGCTCTCCATAATATACTGTTACTCCACACTACTATGTTTGACTGCAAAATCATTACATAACAATCCACTTTTATTTAATTTTCAATCATATTTTATGGGTTTCATATTATGTATACCATTTGCAGTTATTGTCAAATTGTCATATGATAATGACAATATGTTCTTATCAAATAGCAATATTATTGGTGCAATTGTATTTTCTGTATCATTACTTCTTGGTACAATATTGTTGTGCAAACCACATATGTTAAAAACTGCACGCAATAATTTACCAATATTTTTCTTTCTTTTTATCGTGATAATATTATATATTTTTGCATTAGACAAAACATTTAATTACTTTGAAATTTTTGTTTTGTTATTTATATTTTTATTTTACAACATTTTTTATATTTCAAGATATAAAAATGAATTTGGACAAATCTATAAATGTTATAAAGATACGACTAAAATCTATTATCTCATTATTTTAGTTGTTATGTTTGTGATAGTTGCGTTGTTGTATCAAAATATATTTTCATATTTTTTGCAATATGCAGATGATTTTGGAGTAAATCAATATGATATAGCAATATCATTAGTCTCAATTGTTTCTGCCATTCCAGTAATTATTATGACTATTTCATATATTCGCTATCATTTGTATCACATTGTTATAACATCGATATTCAATTTTTGTATTATTGCAACAACTCTATTTCTATCAATTTCATTTTTTAGATTTAATAATTTAGCATTACAAAAAGATATTTATGTGATATTATTGCCAATTATTATTTTTACCACTTTTAACATATCACTAAAATGTTATCTAAAACGTTCATTTACAAAATGGCAAAGTATTTCTATGATACTAACACCCCTACTCTATTATTTCTATTTGCTATTTTAACAAAAAAAAGAGTCGCAAGACTCTTTTTATAATATTTCTAGATTTTTACCAAATGCTTTTTTGAACTCGTTTGCATTTAGCATACCAGCCTTGATTTCGAGAACGACAGGTGTTTCAGTAATCGTTTTCATAATAACACTGTCACCTAAAATATCACAATTGATATCTAATATTCTTCCAAATCCTGTACAATCAAGGTCGCAAGCAAGTTTTAGTATAACTGCAAGTTTTTTAACTGCAACCAAATCATCTTCACTCACAATATCTTTATATTTGACCCAATCAGCCAAATTGAAATTGTCTGGGTCAGTCATCATTGCAGTAAATCCTGCGAGCACCAAATCTCTATGTGATACACCATATATCTCACTATTTGTTATGACTTCGAATGCATTTTTTGCAACATTGACACCAGAAATTCTTTTACCACTGTCATATAAATAACTTGCAACACGTAATACTTTTACATACATACGATTGAGTTTGTGTAATACTTTTAATTGTTTGAATAGTAGCATAGATAGATTATAAACGTGTTCAGCATTATTGTCTGGACGATTATAATGCTCATTTAATTCTTGTAGACTATATCCTAGATTGTCACTAATTGGTTTTTCTAATGTAATTGGTAATGCATAATTTAATAACAATCCTTCTTTTAGACCATATTGGCTAACACAAAATTCATTTTTGTTTACCTGGTCCAAAATGGCTTTTAATATTGTCATGCCTGATAGCAAATTTGGACTATCAATTAGGCTTACACCCTTTATTTTGCTATTTTTAGAAACACCAGCAGTGTTTAGTGCAGAATAAATTTTTTCAAATTCTGTATTATTTACAACCATGTTATGGTCAACTGCAAGTGGATATCTTTTTGCACGTCTTGCAAGTGAACTGACATTTAGTGCAACATTGCCTGTGAGTACTACGTCAAATTCTTCTTCTAGATTTCGAATATAATCAACATCTTTTAGTTTGTCACATATTAGATTGTACAAATCTTTTTGTTCAAGCCCTTCTCTATCTAAATATTCTGTTGCATTCACACTGCCAAATGGCAAAACAGTAACGTTCAAAACATTACGTCTATTGTAGTGCAAAATTTGAGTAGACATAGTTGATATATTGATTATGAGTCCTTTTGGACGATTGAATGTGTTTATAACACTGGTATAAATATAATTGATTTCTTCATTTTCAGGAATTATATTCAACTTAAAGCCAGTTGCTGTAAAGATTTCATTTACAAAACCTTCATGATTTTTTGCTTTTTTCAAAGCGCTATTGCCGATAGCAATAACATCAGCAATACCCTTTGCTTCGCACATTTCTTTGAAAATAGTTAAAATTTGAACAGCATTTTCTGACATGTTTGGTTTTATTATTTCATTTGTTTCAATATCAGCACCCAAATTGATTGGCATAACAATGTTGTCATATACAGTATAAGACTTGTTTTTGTTGACATCTGCTAGTGACATTGAAATATGATTGACATTAATTTCTATTAGTGCAATTTTTTCCAAAGTGATTCTCCTTAAATGTACACATTTTTACAGAGTTATTATAACATATAACTATTTATTTGTATAGTCTTTTTTTCTCAAAAAAAGTCTATTCTAGCAATACTTATCAAAATAAAAAAGTAGTATAAATATACTACTTATTATTTTATTTCTGGCGCACCAACTGGACATATTGATTCACAAGTATGACACTTGATACATATATTCTTATCAATTACTGCTTTACTATTTTTATCAAAACTAATTGCTCCAACTGGACATGCTCCTATGCACATGCCACAACCTATACATTTTTTTGCGTCTATCATATTACTCTCCTCGAAATAAGGATATCACAAGTAAACAAAAAAAATCAATCATATAAATCAATATTAGTGCCAATCACTACTTTATATTTACTTTGTTGTTTTTTACTTTTAGATTTTTTTGTCACCATATTTTTGATTGTGAAAATAGTTTGCATTGTTCCAACAATCAACAAAAACACTCCAAAACATATTTGCAATACTCTGCTTTTTAGATTGGTAGCCAATAAAGAACCTAGTATGCTAAAAACAACTCCTGTACATACAATCATAGTGCCTACCTTTAAGTCAACAAGTTTGTTTTTGAAATGTATTATCAAACTAACAACTGCGGTAGGCAAAAAAGCAAGCAAATTTATTCCTTGCGCTGTTTGTTGTTGAATTGAAAAGAAAATAGTAAGAACAGGAATCAAAAATGTGCCACCACCCATTCCCATTCCAGCAATTATTCCCGAAAGCACACTGGCAATAATATAAAAGACAATTTCCATACACACTCCTAAAACAACAATCTAATACCACCAGCAATAATAATAACATCAAAAATAATACGTAATATATTGCTATTTATGACTTTGAGTAGTAGTGCACCAACGATGCCACCAACGACAAATCCAGCAGTTACTATACCACCTAGCGACCAGTCAATATAACCTTTTAGAAGATATATCACAAAAGAAGCAATGCATAGTGGCAACATAATAAATATTGTTGTCGCATGTGCCTTCTTTTCTTCTAGTCCAATCAGCATAGTAAGTGTGGGCACGCAAATCATACCGCCACCACCACCCCAAAAGCCATTTACAAAACCAATGACGCACCCAACTATCAAAAGAAACCAACTTTTTTGATACCATGGGACTTTGTTATTATCTAAAATATTGTGCTCTATTGTTATCATAGAAATATAATTGCCAAATTTTACCAAAAAAAATACATAAAATTTATCATTTGGCAAAACATAATATTGCACAACAGTTCGTATTTTGCTAATTATAGTGCAGAAATAAAGTGCTATACAAATATGTTTGCTTTGCATTTTGTTTGCCTTTATAATACAATTTATATATAATATATAATGTGTATTTGCACACAATAAATTTTTACAAAAATCGAAAACAAATAAAGGTGGCTTTTCATGATTAAACGTTCAAACAACACAAAAAAATTAGGAACAATTGCACTTGCAGGTTCTTTTCTTGCAACAAGTTTTGCTGGTATGACATTTTACCACAATCCTGTTGCTATATATGCAGAATCATTTCAACTAAAAGACTTGTCCTCAACAGTATCTAATCTCAATTTTACTTTTACTAGTGGTAGTAGCACCGATTATCTAAAAAGCCCAGACAGTTGGACACAAATCAATCCTGATAATTTGAGTACGACAGATGACATTACTGTTGGTGTGATGGATACAAGCAACACTTCTGCCGGTAATGACTATGAGGATATGTACAATCTTAGCAAGGAAGATTATCCTGGTTACCCTACTCTTACAAATGTAGATTATGCTGGCAAGTATACCCATTTGATGATAAATGCCAAAAACAATTCATTCACATTTGGCTACAAATCTTCTACATTTGATTTGCATACAGAGAGTTATTATTCCATCATAGTTACTGCCGCTGCAACTGACGGTGCAACTGGATATATTGCTCTTGAAGGATTTAGCGACGGGACGGTCTACAAATTGCCAGTCTCTGGCGATTGGGCTGACTACACTTTCTTTATCCAAACAAGCACAACAATGCCTGAAAATATTACTGTCAACTTGTACTTGGGTGACGGGGCAACAAAGAAAAGTACAGGAGCTGTGTTCTTCAACCGTGTACAATGGATACAATATAATGAATCAAATTATTATAGTATCAAAAACTCAACTACAAACAATAGTGAAGAAATTAGTTTAATCAAACAAACACCAACCGTTTTATATAACTTCGATAGTGGCACTATTCCTTCTGGATTTGATACCACTAATGCACAAAGCAATTATGACGGCGATATAACAACACAACTATTTGGTGTATATGCAATTGGTGATTCATATGACAATGCACTCAAAACCCTTAATATATCCAATCCATATTCTACTGGACTAAAAACAAGTAGTCATGCACTATTGATGTACAACAAAAACGCCGATTACATGGACTTTACTACAAGCAATATTACTCTTGAAAGCAGCAAAAGTTATAGACTAAGTCTATGGGCATATAGCGATTGTAAAACAGGCGAAGGTGCAACAATTACTCTAAAAACACCAAATTCAACACAAACAGCATCATTAACAACGGAGACATCTTTGTCAAGTGTCGAAGCAAATAACGGTTGGAAAGAATATGTATTCTACATTACTTCTTCCCCAACAGAAAAAATGACAGTACAACTCAATATTGCACTTGGTACAAGCGAAAATCCAACAAATGGTTATGTTTGGTTAGATGACATTAGATTGCAAGAAATAAATGCTGAAGATATAACCAATGCAGACGGCTCAAATGAATCTAGCACAACATATGCTCCATTCTCATCTTCTAGCACTTCATTTACTAATGGTGAATTTAACAATTTTGATAATAATGGACAGTATCCATATAGTATCAAAGATTGGACACTTGGTGCTGACAATGATGATACATTGAGCACAGTGGGCATTGTAAATGTTAATAACTGGTCATCATTAAATGGGATATTCAATCCACAAAGTCCAAAAAACAGCCAAAGCGACAATCTTTTGATGTTGCAAAACACATTTACCACAAAAACAAGCATAACAAGTCCTACAATCACTCTTTCTGCAAACAGTTATTATTGTGTGTCGTTTGATGTAAACACGGCAGAGTTGAGAAGTGATTCTGGTTTGGATATTGTACTTTCTAGTACAACAAACACTGTATGTGGTGTAAATGATGTTTATACTAATGGTGTGTGGAAAACATATAAATTATATTTCAAGACTGGAAAAAGTAGTGACACTGTTTCATTTACATTATCACTTGATAAAATTGGATATGCTTTCTTTGATAACTTTGATGTTGTCACATACACTGCAAGTAGCGATACGAACGAAACCCCTGCAACATTCACATATAATTATAATAATGATTTGAAAAATACAAGATATGTGACCAAACTAATTGATAACACAACAATCAATTTTGACAATTACGTTGAAAATAGCCAAGACAAAAATGGCTACTACACCCCAACTAATTGGACTGGTACTCAAAAAGGTGGAGAGAGAGCAAACGCAGGAGTTGTCACTACTGGCGACAAAAACAGACTTGTCATTTCTTCATCAATACTTGGAGACACATATTATCAATATCAATACAACTATGACTTTACGCTATCACCAAATGCGTACTATAAAATTGCCGTTACACTAAGAACAGAAAATATCAATCAATTAGAAGAAAACAAAAAATACGATGATGACGGCAATTTATACGAATGTGGAGCAACAATTTCATTAACTAATTTTGATAAATATTTTAGTGGAATTGATACAAGAGTTGACGGAGATGGTAGCGAAATAAACGAAACATATTATTTCTTTATCAATCCAGATAGCGAAAGTGATATTACAAGCAAACTTACAATCTCTCTTGGTAATGAAAACGCACTAACTAGTGGTTCTGTCATTATTGACAGTGTCGAATTTGTCACATATGACGGCGTTGATAGTTTCAACGAGGCTCAAAAAGGTCTTGACGCAAATAATACAATTGTGGTCACTGCCCCAGTAAAAGAAGAAACGCCTGATGATGATGCTACAACAGACGAAACGCCTACAAACAATAATAATGTCAATTGGTTCATACTCCCTACAATCATAACTGCTCTTGCAATATTTATTGCAGTACTTGGAGCAGCAATAAGACAAATGAGTTTCACAAGAAAACCAAAGATAAAAACATCTTATGACAGAAGAAAAACTGTCGAAACTCGAATGGATAGAGAAGAAAGAATCAATTTGAGAAAAGAAATTATTAGCGAACTTTCAAAAGAAATGGCTGATATTGAAGACCAAATTAATGCAATCAAGAGTGAGTTTGCACCACTTGAAGAAAAGAGTATTCAAGAACATACAGCGTTAATTGAAGCATTTAGAGTCGAAAAAGAGAATATCAAACAAGAACATGAACAAGTAGTCAAAGAATATAAAGAACGTATTGAAAAGTTGTCTACACAAGCAGAAAAAGACCATAGCGAAAGAGAATTTGCAAGATATATAAGAAAATTGCAAGCACGTGAAGACAAAATCAATGAAAAACTCGAAGCAAAAAATATCAAACTTGAAAGACTACAAAAATCACGCGACGAAAGAATTGCTAGATATCTTGAAAGACAACTACTAATCAAACAAGAAATTGAAAGAGTCGAAGCAGAAATCGAACAAATTGCAAGAGAAGATGCAAAGATTTGGGAAGAATACAAACAGCAAAAAGCAGAAGCAAAACAAAAGAAACAACAATATAGAGAAGATATGAAAAAATATAAAGAATATCAAAAATCTGCAAAAACAAAGAAAAAAGAAAATTCTTCTCACACCGAACAAAAAGAAAATGAAAAAGAAGACTCAAACAACGATAATGCAAACTAATACTGAATAAAAAAAAGGCCACATGGCCTTTTTTTTGTTGTTATAGTTCTAATAATTGTCCAACAAATACAGTATCTCCCTTCATGTTATTTTTGCTTTTTAAGTATTCTTTTGATACATTATACTTTTGACAAATACTATCAAGCGTTTCTCCAACTGTTACAACAATTTTGTGGTTTGATTGTACAGACATACTACCTATATTATTTTCATTTTTACTCATAACAAACTTGCACCTAGGCATATTCTTTACAATCAAAATATCATCTGTACTTTGTGCATATCCATATTGTTCACCGTTGATTATCAAAACATTTTCTTTACAATTTTTATCTAACATTATTTCTTTCATTTCTATCCTTCCAATAGTATATATGATATTTATGTAAATAATATGTATTTTTTGCCTGTCCAAAATAATATCTTATTATAGAGGATATTTTATGAAATCTATTTTTCGTTCTGTTTTGACTTTGACTTTCTTTTCTTTTCTAACTAGGGCGCTTGGCTTTTTAATTAAAGTTATTTTTTCTAGAACACTTACTCCTGAAACAATTGGACTATATAGCATAGTTATGTCAATTTTTATGGTTATGGTAACACTAGTTACTAGTGGTTTACCATTAGTCATATCACGCAATATTGCAAGTTCAACAGACGAAAACAAAAATTATTCTGCTGTGTGGACAGGCACATCTATTGGTCTTTGCATGTCAATAATAGTTTGTGCTTTTATGATTTTATCTCGTCCAATACTTGAAAAAATATTTGATATACAATCAGCATACGAACTAATTTTGTTTACACTTCCTGCTGTTGTTTTTACTGGGCTATATGCTGGAATTCACGGATATTTTTGGGGAAAAGAAAAATATGCAACAATGTCTATTGTTGAACTTGTCGAACAAATTGTGAGAATTGTAACTTGTATCATCCTTTTTTACTTAATAAATTGTGTGTCTAGTAGATATGTACCAGCAATTAGTTTATCAATCTCATGTATTTTTAGCACAATTCTTGCATTTATTATATATTTTTCGCAAAAAAATAAGTTTGTATTTGACAAAAGTCAATACAAAAATATTATCAAAGCGACTACACCAATAACTGCTGTTAGAGTGACCAGTTCTCTCCTTTTGCCAATCATTAGTATTTTGCTACCTGCACGTCTTACAGATGTTGGATTTTCTTCAACGCAAGCACTATCTCTTCTTGGAATACTGTCTGGTATGACAATGCCACTGTTATCCATACCGTCCACTATTATCGGCTCACTTGGTATGGCACTCATTCCAAGAGTGAGTAGTCTCTTTGCAAACAAAAACAATATTGCTCTAAAAAATCAAATACAAAAAGCCGTAGACTTTACACTGTGTTGCAGTTTTTTAGTCATTCCTATTTTTATTTCATTGGGTGTACCAATTTCTAAACTTCTATTTGATAACGAAACGGCTGGTCATTATTTGGTCTCTGCGGCAATAATCCTTATACCACAAGGAATATGTATGCTGTCTAATAGTTTGCTCAATTCTATGCAAGAAGAAAACTCGTCTTTTTGGAACTCACTCATAGGCTCGGCACTACTAATTGCTTCGATTTATTTTTTACCAAAATATTTTGATATTCACAGTATGATATATGGTCTTGTCATCAACTTTACAGTAGTTACAATTCTAAATTATCGCAAAATCATTAAACTAATAGGACACAAAATCCATTTTGCAAAAATCATTATGTATTGTTCTATAATAACAATTGTTTTGGTTATTATGAACAAACTCCTTTATCCTATCTTAAAACTTGTTTTTGGCAATTTTGTGGGATTAATGCTATGTTGTATGATTTGTGTCATTGTATATATCACGGCACTTGCTTTGCTCAAAATATTGGATATCACATTTATAACAAACAAATTCAAAAATAAAAAAGCAAAAGCAAAATAAAGTTGTATAAAATACTCACTATTGTAAACAATTATTATATGACTTTTACACTAATTGTACGCAGTATACTAATATACGCAATTGTATTGTTTTTGTTTAGAATAATGGGTAAAAGACAACTTGGAGAGATGCAACCGTACGAACTAGTCATCACTCTAATTATTGCTGACCTTGCAACTATTCCTATGTCTGACACAGCATTACCACTAACACACGGCATTATTCCAATCATATCTATTGCACTTATACACTATTTTCTTGCATTTCTTACAAGAAAAAGTTTACGTATAAGAAGAATAATAAATGGCACGCCTGTCATTCTAATCACCCCTGACGGAGTAGATTATGACGCTCTAAAAAAATTGAATATGAATTTCAATGACCTAATGGAAGGGTTGCGCACGTCTGGATATTTTAATCTAGAAGAAATATTGTATGCAATACTGCAAACCAATGGCAGTTTGTCTGTCCTACCACGTAGTGCATATGCACCACTCACTTCGCATGATGTTGGTATAAAAAAGGACGAAGCAACACTGCCAATTATAATACTTGCAGAAGGTAAATGTATTAGTGAAAATTTGGCCGTCACTCGTATTGACGAAAATTTTATCAAAAAAAGTATTGCAACCAAAGGAGATTACAAACTAGAAGAACTAATACTGGTCACAATCAACAATCAAGGACGAATGTATGTCAAACCAAAAAAAGGCTCATATTTTACCATTGACACCAATTATAGTGGAGGTAATGTATGACACGAACAATAGCAACAATTTTTTTGGTACTTTCAATATTTACACTTGGGCTTGTTGAATGTATTAGTGTCAACAAAATCATAAATGGACTAGAAGAAACCGTGACATATATGCAAGAAAATATTGAAGAGTATAAAGATGATGTCTCCCCATTATATGACACAATTGACAAACAACGAGACATATGGGAAAAAAACGAAGTATGGCTGACACTGGTATTCAATCACAAAGATTTGAGTAATATCTGTGACAATCTTTCAAGACTTTGCTCACTTATAGAACTCAATAATTTTGAAGATAGTTATGTCGAACTCAATTTGTTATACGAAAACGTGTTCGAACTAAAAGATATGATGGGATTTAATTATCAAAACATATTATAAAAAGGCAAGATAATTCTTGCCTTTTTGTGTTTCTATTTTGCAACTTTCAATATTTTTTTGAGATACTTGCCCGTATAACTATTTTCATTTTTTGCGACTTGTTCAGGCGTGCCACAGGCCACAATATTTCCACCTTCATTGCCACCTTCTGGACCTAAATCAATAATATAATCTGCCACCTTTATAACGTCTAAATTGTGTTCGATAACAACAACAGTATTGCCATTGCCTACAAGTCTTTGTAATATTGTAATCAATTTGTCAACATCATACATGTGAAGTCCCGTAGTTGGTTCGTCTAATATATATAGAGTTTTTCCTGTACTACGTTTACAAAGTTCAGTGGCAAGTTTGACCCTTTGCGCCTCTCCACCAGATAGTTCGGTGGCAGGTTGTCCTAGTTTAATATACCCAAGTCCAACTTCCACTAGACTTTTTAGTTTATTTTTAAGTTTTGGTAGGTTATCAAAAAATTCGTACGCTTCACTTATCGGCATATTTAGAACATCATAAATGCTCTTTCCTTTATACTTGACTTCTAGTGTTTCTCTATTGTATCGTTTACCATTACACTCGTCACAAGTAACAAATATGTCAGGCAAGAAAAACATTTCTATTGTATTTATCCCTGCACCACCACACTTTTCACATCTGCCACCTTTAATATTGAAACTAAAACGACTCATTGAATATCCACGTTCTTTTGCACTTGGCAATGATGCGAACAACTCTCTAATATCTGTAAAGAGTCCTGTGTATGTCGCAGGATTACTTCGTGGGGTCCTTCCTATTGGTGACTGGTCTATATTTATGACTTTATCAAATTTTTCTATACCTTCAATCTTTTTGTAATTCCCTTCTTTTAGTTCTGCATGATTAAGTACATTTGCAGTTGCAGGATACAATATCCCATTTATAAGACTACTTTTGCCACTACCACTTACCCCAGTAATACATGTGAGTAGTCCCACTGGTATTTCTACATTTATATTTTTTAGATTATTTTGTTTTGCTCCAATGACTTTCAAATAACCATTTTCAATTTTTCTTCTTACTTGTGGTATAGCAATCTTCTTTTTACCTGACAAATATTGTCCTGTAATAGACCTGTCACATTTTTCTATCTCGTCCACTGTTCCACATGCAACGACTTCGCCGCCATTGACACCTGCATAAGGGCCAATATCGATGATATAATCACTTGCTCGCATTGTGTCTTCATCGTGCTCAACTACGATGACTGTGTTACCTAAATCTCTCAAATTTGTCAGTGTCGCAAGCAGTCTATCATTGTCCCTTTGATGCAAACCTATGCTTGGTTCGTCTAGTATATACATGACTCCTGTTAGTCCACTACCAATCTGTGTTGCAAGCCTAATTCTTTGGCTTTCTCCACCGGACAATGT
>CALWPI010000023.1 GCA_944383385.1 uncultured Clostridia bacterium | reverse complement strand
TTGTAACTTTTTGCATACAACTTGCAAAGTACCCACGCTGTTATCATAAGTGCGAACGCAACAACTAAATATAAAATGTGTTCTATTCCAAAAATCTCTGGTCTCATATATCTTTATCTCCTCATAATATAAATGATAATTGTCGCTAGCACTAGCAAAATGAACCACGCCCATTTGTATTTTGACCCCGTCTCACTGGCTACTACTTGCGCACGCATCCTTAATTGTTTGTCAACCTCATCATGTGTAAGAGATGTCAAGATTGCGACATCTTCTAATGACATTTCTTTTTGTCTAGCAAAATTTTCTAATTCTTTTATAAAAACGTCTGTATCTACCCTGCACTCTACCATTGTCCCATCAAGAGAACTTGGCAAAACACTCGCGTGAGTCACAATCTTTTTTGCAAGACTCACAGCATATGATTTCAACTCGTCTTTTGCTATATTGACAGAAATTTCTTTACTTTCGTTCATTTGCGTCAACCTTGTACTTATCAATAATAAATTGTATATTATTTTTGTCAGTTTTATCAACAAATTTAGTTAGTTTTTCAAACATTTTTTTTCGATTTTCCTTGTCCTTTGTCGAATGATGTGCTCGAAGAGTAAAGGCTACTTTCAATATAAATTTGTTGATTCCTTTTTGCTTTGCATAATCAAGACCACCTTGAACATAATGCAATTTATCAATATCTTTTATATTATTTATCCTAGCAAATTGTTGCATATCAATTTCTTTTGGGTCGCTCATACCAACAGCCACTATTTCATGTACGTTATATCTACGCATGACTTTTCCGTGACCAGAGATTGCACCTGCTTTAACATTTGCGACATAGATAACATCACTGCCATTTGCCAATATTTTTGTCATATCACAATAATCGACCAATCTTATTTTTAGTGCTTGTGCAATCCAATTTGCATACTTTTTGCTAAATCCTGTATTACTATTAAAAATAACTGCGTCCATTACCAATCCACTACCTTATTAGTATGACTCTTGATATCGTCATAATACTGAAAATACTTTTCTTTATATTTTTTAGTTTCCAATAACTGTTGTTGTTTCTTTATTTCTTTATAAGATAATTTCTTTTTACTGTCCATAATTACACCTAAAATATAATAACACAAAAATTTTATATTTGCAATTTTTAGTTTTTATTTACAACACTTATTTTGACATCTTAATAAATTTATAAATTTGCTTCCAATCATATACTCTATCGTTTGTCAAAATATCTCTATTATATTTCGTGTCAAAAAGCAGTACACGAATACCTAATTTGCTACATTCATTAAACACATTTTTTGAATCATCAATCATAATATCAATTTTGTTTTTTAGACATGATTGCGCTTTGTCTTCTAAAATATATGCATTTGTAAATATTAATTTGTCATAATAAATATTGTTATTTTCTAACCACGCCTTTGTAATTTCTTTTGGACTGACATAATCTTTGTTGTCACGTCCTGTTATAATAAATATCTTATGACCATCATTGTGCAGTTTTGTAATAATTTTTTGACAATGTTTTTTGGGTTGTAGATTTTTAATCATGTTTTCTATATTATCATAATAAAATTTTTGTTCTTCTTTTTCATCCCAATCATACATTTGTCTAAAATATGCATTTTTATCTTTTAACTTAATGTGATGTTTTTTTGTAAATTTTGCGTATACTTTTTCAAGCGCCCCATTATAGTCTGCAAGTACATTATCAATATCAATTCCAATTATCATATTATCTACCTTTTTTCTAAAACAACAACTGTCTCAACGTGCTTTGTTTGTGGAAACATATCATATGGTTGTACAGACAAGACTGTATAGGCATCATTTGAATACTTTTGCAAATTATATAAATCACGAGACAAAGTCGCATGGTCACAAGAAATATAAATAATTTTGCGTGGTTGTGCCTTTGCAATAGCAATGATAACTTTTTCATCACAACCCTTTCTTGGTGGGTCAAGCACGACTACACATTCGTCCAACTCATTTATTAGCTTTGGCAAAATCTCACCACAATCACCACAAATATTTAGCAAATTATTTATGTTGTTATCAATTTTTAATTTTTCAGCACACTGTACTGCTGGTTCAACAATCTCAATACCATACACATATTTACATTTTTTCGCAAGCATTGCAGAAAGTAATCCTGCTCCACTATAAGCATCAATAACAACATCATTTTTTTGAATATTAGACAAAACAGCATCATATATTTTATTTTTGATATAATCATTGATTTGTAAGAAACTAGCATTATCAATATTATATTTGACACCATTATCTTCCATTGCAATATATGATACGCCCGACACAAATTGGTAGTTATTTGTCAATATCACATTACTATTTGTCATATTAATATTATAATTAATACCATATTTATTAAATCGTGCAGATACAAGCTCAATAAGAATATTTGTATTTTTTAATGTTTTTGCATTGACGACAGCAGTAAGTAGCAAACAATTATTTTCGTACCTTGCCACAAAATGTCTTAGTTCTCCATTATGTGTATTCTCATCGTAAATTGATATATTGCTTATTTCAATAAACTTATTACAAATGTCAATAACATCTTTTGCCCAACTGCCTTGTATGACACAATTATCAATGTCAATTACACGATGACTGTTTGTTGCAAAAAGACCCACTTTTCTCGTGTCTTTATTGACAGGTAGAGCAATCTTGTTCCTATACTCAAAGTGTGGAATAGAAGGAATGGTCTTTTTGACATCTACATCTATTTTGCCAATATTTTTTAGATTTTGTTTGACCCAATCGCTTTTTAATTGCAAAGAAAAATCATAGTCAATATGTTGCAATTGACACCCACCACATTTTGTAAAATATGGGCACTTTGCCTCTATTCGATATTTACTAGGTATGATTACTTTTAGAAGTTTTGCATATGCTTTGTTTTTTAACACTTTCAAAATAAGTATTTCGCATTTCTCACCCACAATGGCAAACGGTACAAATACTACTATATCATCAATATGAGCAACTCCCTCTCCATTGTATCCCACACCAATAATATCTACTGTCCTTCTTTCGTTTTTCTTTAACATACTTTCCTCATATATAGTATACAATATATCATAGAATTTGCAAAATATACTATTGTTTTATTAATAAAAAAAGTCGCTATATGGCGACTTTCTTTTGTTATAGAGATTTCAAAACTTCTTGTACTAGTCTCATATCACAAGTATTCCCATACGTTGCTTTCATATGTTTCATCACAAATGGAATGCTGTGGTCTGGCAACGCAACTAGAATGTCGTGGATTTCTTCACGAGTTAGCATTTTTGGTAAATATTTTTCTAGTTCGTGTTTTTGTCTAGTTTTGGATTCTACTTCTTGCTCGTGTGAGCCAACCTTTTTATAATTTTCAATTTCTTCATTTATTTCAAGTATTGTTTTTTGAATAATTCTAACTCTATCATCATCTGTTACAGGCTTGCCTGATGTCCTTGCTTCGATATCTGCTAGCATAAATTTATTTAGCAATACTGAATAAAGACTTTTCATATCAGCGTCTTTATTTTTCATAGCATCTATATTTGCTTGTTTAATTTGTTCTAATATCATATTTTTCTCCTAATAACTTATTATATTCTTTTACTATCAATATCGTCAAGTGTTAATGCAACAATTCTTTGTCAAGCAAGTTTTCTTTTAGAACACTGCGTTCGCCGCTCTCAATTTCGTGAACCATTTCTACTATTCTGCTATTCGTTTTTGTTGAGATATTCCATTTTTCTCCCAACTGCGAAATAATGCCATTTAGATATTCAATTTCACTACGCTTTTTGTTTTCAATCGCACGCAGTACTGAACTGACAGCATATGGATTGGCAACTGCCAACTTAAAATACATATATTTTCTTCGTAAACAAGACAACGGGTCATTGCCTACCATTTTATAATAATTTAAGTGAATATTATAATTTTCTATAAGCAAATTCATGCGATTGGCAACATTAACTGCTTCACGAATAATACTTGTGAAAATTTTCTTCGCATTTTTGTGCTTTAACATTATACCCAGTCTGTCACCACATAGTGCACCTACACCACCCACGCAAGAATTGAGTATGAGCCTTGAATATATATCTCCCAAAATGTTAGTGGAAATATATACGTCACATATATATGATATAATATCCGTGAGCATATCCATAATGCTGTTTTCAATCACACTAAACGCCCCAACTCGCATAATGCCTGGACGAATAACTTCAAAAGTGTTTTGGTTTCGTCTAATTGCTGTCCATTCAACAGTAAATCCAATTATTTTGCTAGTAGGAATAAAGTGCATGACATCAAATATTGTACAATAATTTTGCAATAACACAATTTTACCATTTTTATTCAAATGATTTACACTCGCAAATACACAACTTTTGTTGTCATATGCTTTTGTCATTATAAATATAAAATCTTTTGGCGAAGAAAATGAGTCAATGTCATTGACGCCACTAATATCTTGCGTTGTTTCCCCTAATTCGCCCAGAATATTTACCTTATTTATTCTATCGTTGCTCTTTTGGTTGTCATAATATCTAACAATCTCTACATCAAATCCTGCACGCGTCAAAAATGCAGCAAATACGCTTCCTATCGCACCTGCTCCCACAATACCAATCTTGATATCGCTATTATTCACTACGCACTCCTAATTTTTTTGATATATATTCGTACAATTCGTCATTTATATCGTCAATAGAACGAATTTGACCATTCTTTACACAATTTATTACTTTATAGTGATTTCGTTTTGCAATCTCCAAGTATGCTCTCTCTGCGTGTTTCAAATGTTCTTCGTTGCTCTCAAAAAGGTCAAGTTTCTCGCTTCTGCCAGCGCGCAACACCTTGCTGTATTCGTGTGGCATGTACAAAAGGACTTTGATATCTGCTTTTGGCAAAGATAAAAGCCCATACTCCAATTTCTCAAACCATTTGTATGTGGCAAATCTTTGTCTTTTATCAGCAATTTTGCCACCTTGATGAGCCATATTGCTGTCAACATATCTATCAAGAACAACATCGCCTGACAAAAGCAAATTATTCAGTTCTGGCATATTATAAAGTCTGTCAGCTGCATAATATAATCCACTGACTTTGGCTGAAACCTTATCTGGTCCTTCACTAAAATAACTTTGTGCCATATAAGCAGGTTTTGCAAGATATGGTCCAGCAATTATCTTGCCTGTTGGACTATTGTAATTTGGATAAGAAAAATAGTGCACATTTCTGCCTGTTTTCTTCAATCTTTCAATTAGTTTTTCACTTTGTGTTTGTTTGCCACTGCAATCTGTTCCTTCTATTACAATTAGTTTTCCCATATTCACCTCAGCATATCAAGTATATTGTATCACATTTCGTATTATTTACTAAACTATACCAATGGTGTTTTGAAAATTTTTTTATTTTAGTATTATTGCCCAAATACAAAAGAAGGGTCGCCCCTTCTTTTTATTTCAAATTTTCTTCCAGTTGCTTAATCAATGACAAAAGTATGTTGTTTGCCACATTGTATGGTTCATTACTAGTCAAATCAACTCCTGCTTTTTTGAGTGTTTCAACAGGATAATCACTGCCACCCATAGAAAGCATGTGCAAATATTTGTCTAATCCATCATCTTTATTATAAATATTTTCAACAAGATTAATTGCGCTAATGAGTCCAGTCGCATATTTGTATACATAATATGATGTATAGAAATGTGGTATTCTCATCCATTCATACTCAATATCTTTGTCGATTTTTACATTACTACCAAAATATAGTTTATTTAATTCATAATAATACTTTGATAAAATATCCTTGCTAATTGGTTTGTCCCCTTCGACTAAATTGTGAGCATATTGTTCAAACTCACTAAACATTGTTTGTCTAAAAATTGTGCTTTTGAACATTAAAATATATTGGCTCAAATAATATGCTCTTTCTTTTTTTGTCTTTGCATGTTCTATATTGTATTTTATCAAAATAATTTCATTTACAGTGCTTGCTACTTCGGCTAAAAATATTGGATAACTAGCATTCTCATAAGATTGAGTTTTGTTACTAAAATACGAATGCATAGCGTGCCCCATTTCGTGTACAAAAGTACTGACATACTCTGCCTTTTCATTAAAGTTTAGCATAATATATGGGTGCACCCCATAACAATCTATTTGAAATGCTCCACTGGTTTTTGCGTCTTTTGGATAGACGTCAATCCACCTATTTTTTATTGCATTTTTTACTACATCAATATACTCTTTGCCCAATATCTTTAATGCGTCCAAAGCTGTATCAAGGCACTCATCATAAGTAATAGATTTGTCCACTCCTTTAACAATTGGCAAATATGTGTCATAAATATGATATTCTTTTAGTTTTGTTGTCTTTTTGCATATACCAAAATACTTGTATAGTGTAGGCAACATTTTGTGTACGTTATCTAACAAATTAGTATAGACTACATTATCAATCTTATTCCCAAACAACGCACTGGAAAGAGTGCTCTCAAACTTGCTAGTTTTTGAATAGAACCAGTCGGCATTCAAGTGATTGATGTAATTTGTTGCAATTGTATTGCTAAATTGTCCATACGTTTTGTACATTGACAAAAATGCATTTTTACGCAAAAGGGCATCCGTGCTTCTCAAATATTTACTGAATGTACTGTGATTTAGATGATGTTTTTTGCCTTTACTGTCTAGCACGTCATCAAATTTGATATCTACATCACAAAGCATATCATATACTTCGCTTGAATTATTGAATCTTGCACTTGCTGACAATATCCTTTCTTCTGGTTCTGTCAAAATATGTGGACGATTGCGAATAATATTATTAAAAAACATTTTGTTATTTTCAAAACGTTTGTCACCAAGAATTTTCTTTATTACTGCATCATCTAACTTGCCAAATTCTACAATGTCAAAACTGGTTTCTTCGACAAGCTTGCCAATGAACGCAGAAAGAATAGATTGATATTCTATATATTTTGCATTTTTTAGGTCACAAGAACGTAGTAAATGCAGATATACTGCTAGTTTTTCTTCCAGCAAATCGACTTCTTTTGATAATTGCAAATACTTGTAGATATTATTTATGTCATTCAACTTTCCACGATATGACACAAGAACAGGTAAATATTTTTTTAGTTTTTCGAAATCATTTTCCCATTCATTAAAGTCTTTGTAAATATCACTAGTATTCCACAAATATTTTTCACTAATACTTTTTTTCATACTATCTCCTACTGTATTTTATAAACCGTTTGTACAAAAATATACTAAAAACAATACTGCACAAATATAAGTAAATACGTTTACTTGTTTTGCTTTGCCTGTAAATAATTTAATCAAAGTATAGGAAATTAGGCCAACAGCAATACCATTGCTTATTGATGAGGTCAGTGGCATAAGAATAATCGTGAGTATGGCTGGTATTGCCTCTTCAATAGAAGAAAAATCAACGTCGACAATACCACAAAACATAATAATTCCTACCATAATAAGTGCAGGTGCTGTTGCACTGACTGGAATGAGTTGCACAAGTGGACTTATAAATATTGTTGCAAAAAACAATGTCATTGTGACAACGCTTGAAAATCCTGTTCTTGCCCCAGACTCTATTCCTGCTGTGGACTCAACATATGTCGAACATGCCGGCACTCCTAAAAACGCACCAAACAAACTAGATAGTCCGTCTGCCCAAATGATACGACTAAAATGTTGTATCTTGCCGTTTTCGTCTACCATATTTGCTCTTTTTGCTGCACCATAAAGTGTTCCTGCTGTATCAAACAAATCCACCATAAATACTGAAAATATAATAAATATGGCTGAAATTATAGAAACTGCAATTGACACCCCATCTCTAACAAACACCCCTGTAAAATCAAATTTGCAAAATGTTTGTTCAAAAAATTCGCTAAATGGTGGCACCCAACTTTGATTGAGTACGCTAAATGGATTATTGCCAACACACAACTCAATTATAATATTAAATAATGTTGCACCAATAATTCCATAAAAAATACTGCCTTTGACCTTTTTGATATACAGCACAAACATCAATATTAGTCCAATCACGCAAGTTGTTGCGCTGATAATAGTCTCTTGTGAACTTTTAAGTCCCATTGATAAAAAATCTAATAGTCCACTATTGCTGCTTGATAGTCCAATAGATGCAATAAATATACCTATTCCGGTAGGAATTGCATTTCTAATTGTTTGAGGAATGCTATACACAATTTTTTCGCGCAATCCAACAACAGTGATTAGTATAAAAACAACACCGGACAAAAGTGCGATTGTAATAATGGATTCATAACTATATCCATTTTGCATAAGACTAGCAAAATATGTTGTCAGTCCAATTCCTGGGGCTAAAACAAGTGGCATATTTGCACCTAATGCCATAATCGCTGTGCCAAATATTGTTGCAATAATAGTCGACAAAAACAATGCTTGCCACATTGCACTGCTGTCATTGACTGTGAGCATATTTGGTATGACAATTACAACATAACACATAACAAGGAAATTGACTAGTCCACCAACTATTTCGGTCTTGACTGAACTGCCACGTTCTGTGATTTTGAAAAATCTGTCAAATCTATTATTTTTATTTTTTGATTTTATTTCTTTTGAATTATTTTCGATATTTTTATTATTCATTTCTTCCATAATCAAAGTATAATACATCTGTTATTTTTAGTCCACAAATTATCACGGAAAAAAATTAGGCAAGCCCATATTTATTTGTCGTTTCGTCTAAAAACAAAAACATTTCTGGTGCATAATATGTTAGTGTCAAATAACAAATAATTATAATAACAATCCCAATTATACAAAATATAACAAGAACACCACTTATATCTTTTGCTGATAAAATAATACCTGCAAAACTAAACGCAAATATTATAGCAACAACATATGATAATATATCAATAACCAAAATAGAGTTTGTCGTAAAAAATGTGTAAGAATAAAATATCATTGGAATAATTATCATAGGCAAAAACAATGTGAAAAATAATGCAACAATATAATTTCCCCAATCAATATTTTTAATAAAAAATAGTGCTCCAATATAAAAAATAATAGTTGGCAATATTGCAAGTTTTAGATGTTCCCATACACTTTCGTTAGCCGGATACAAAATGCCTACAACAATATTTTCGCCACTCCATTCGTAGAAAAAATGTGAAAGCGTTCCCAAACAAATTACAAATATGCTACCTATAATGCAAAACCATAGTATCTTTTTTCTTGTATCCATAAACATCTCCTACATATAATATATGCCATTATTATTGAGAAAATTTCGCAATACAAACATATTTATTGACTAATAATTTTTAATCGTTTATACTCAAAAATAGGTAAGGGAAATATTATGGACTACAATTTTAAGGCAATAGAAAAAAAATGGCAGGATAAGTGGGAAAAGGAAAAAACTTATCATGCAGTAACAGGAGATAAAAAACCAAAATATTATGTTTTGGTTGAATTTCCATATCCTTCTGGAAGTGGTCTGCACGTTGGGCACACTCCTAGTCAAATTGCAATGGATATAGTATCTAGAAAGAAAAGAGCGCAAGGATACAATGTCCTCTATCCTATTGGTTTTGACTCTTTTGGATTGCCAACCGAACAATATGCAATTAAAACGGGTGCAAAACCAAAAGATATAACAGAAAAAAATGAAGCGTATTTCAAAAAACAAATAAAGAGTATTGGAATATCATTTGATTGGGACAGGTGCATCTCGACTACGGACGAAAATTACTACAAGTGGACACAATGGCTGTTCTTGCAGTTCTATAATCACGGACTTGCATACAAAGAAAAAGCAAATATTAACTGGTGTCCAAACTGTAAAATTGGACTGTCTAATGAAGAAAGCGAAGGTGGTGTCTGCGAGCGTTGTGGCACACCAGTTATACAAAAAGCCAAAGAACAATGGATGCTCAAAATGAGTGCATATAGCGAAAAATTGTTGCAAGGGCTTGATAAAACAAATTATTGGGAAAATATCAAAACCAGTCAACGAAATTGGATTGGAAAGAGCGAAGGCACAATTCTTAAATGTCAATTGAACACTGGTGACACATTTGAAGTGTTTACAACTTGTATAGAGACCATTATGGGCATTACCTACTTTGTGTTTGCGCCAGAACATAAATTAGTACAAAAACTAAAAAACAAAATAACAAATTGGGATGATGTACAAAATTATATAGACAATGCGAACAAAAAAACAGAGTTCGAAAGAACACAACTTGTAAAAGAAAAAACAGGTGTCCAACTCAAAGGTCTTTATGCTATACATCCTATTACAAAAGAACAAGTTCCAGTATTCATTGGCGATTATGTGCTTGCAAACTACGGCTCAGGCGCTGTTATGGCTGTGCCAACACATGATGCAAGAGATTTTGATTTTGCAAAGAAATTTAATCTGCCTATGATTGAAGTAATTTCTGGCGGTAATGTAAAAGAAAAAGCATTTGAAAAAGCAGATTATTTAGGTCACGACTGCAAACTTGTCAATAGTAGTATTTTCACAGGACTCACAGTAGAACAAGCAAAGAAAAAGATAACAGAATATCTCGAACAAAATAATTTGGGATATCACACCACAACATACAAAATGCGTGATTGGGTGTTCTCTCGTCAAAGATATTGGGGTGAACCTGTTCCTATGATTCACTGCCCAAAATGTGGCTGGGTGACTGTTCCTGAAAAAGACTTGCCAGTAACATTACCAGATGTTGACCATTATGAGCCAACGGATGACGGAGAAAGTCCACTATCTAAAATAGATAGTTTTGTCAATACAACTTGTCCAAAATGTGGTGGCCATGCAAAACGCGAAACAGACGTTATGCCTAACTGGGCTGGTTCTAGTTGGTACTACTTGCGATATATGGACCCACACAACGACAAAGAATTTGCAAGTATGGACGCAATGAAATATTGGGGAATGGTTGACCTATATAACGGTGGTGGCGAACACGTCACAAGACATTTGCTTTATGCACGTTTTTGGCACAAGTTCTTTTATGACATTGGTCTTGTTCCATACGAAGAGCCATTTTGGAGCAGAATACAACAAGGACTCATCCTTGCAACTGACGGTAGCAAAATGAGTAAAAGTCGAGGTAACACTGTTGACCCTATGAAATATGTCGACACATATGGCGCTGACGTATCAAGACTAGGACAAATGTTTATGGGAGACTACACATCAACAAAGCCTTGGAGCGATGATTGTATGAAACCTTGTCAAAAACTTTTGCAAAGAATATGGAACTATCAAGACAAATTAAAAGTGGGAAACATTAGAGACGACGTCAAATATAACTTATCTTTGTGTATCAAAAACGTGACAGAAGATATTGATACCTTGAAATTTAATACTGCAATATCTAGTCTTATGATACTAGCAAACTATTTTGACACATTAGAATTTATAAATACAGAAGAATACAAAGTGTTGCTCAAACTACTCTGCCCTTTTGCTCCACATATGTCACTTGAAATTTGGGAACAACAAAAATTTAATGGCAGCGTGGAACAAGATTGGCCAACATACAATCCAAATGATTTAGTACAAAGCACTATTGAATTGGTTGTACAAGTAAATAGCAAGATTGTTGCAAGACATATGTTCTCAACATCAGCAAGTGAGCAAGAACTGATTGATGAGGCAAAAACTATTGCAAATGTTCAAAAAGCATTAGAAAACAAAACAATTGTAAAAACAATTGTTGTAAAAAATAGACTAATAAATTTTATAGTGAAATAATGAAAAAAAAGATTACTCAATCGAGTAATCTTTTTTATTAAGCAACAGCATTTATATCGCCACTAATATTTATGTCTCCTTCAACTGTGGTGAGTGCATATTTTATAGCACTTGCACTACTATTTGTATTAATGAGATTTTCTTGTCCAGCAACTATTTTTGTGCCTAACAACATTCCATTTACTTTTGGTGCATTTGGTGTAATGCTAATACCATATTCCATATTTATTCCATTGAAATGCAAATCTATATTTCCACGTTTTGCATTTACAACATAAGTATTTGATACACTACCTGCATTTGATTCTCTCATAGTGATTTTGATATTTGCTTTGCCTGTACCTGTGATTTCGTATCCAGCATATGCATTATTTAGTGTAACGTTGCCGTCTTGTGATTTGACAATTGTTTTGTATGTGGTTGCACTGCTTGTTCTTGTGTCAGTCAATGTGATTTTGCCATAAGAACTAAATACTGCTGCACCTTTTTCGTATGAATCAACAGTAACGTCCCCATACGTTGTCTCAATAATAAATGAGTCATTTGCCTTTTTAATATTTACGTTGCCATGTTCACTTGTTATATCTGCATAATCTTGGACCGTTTCTATATTGATGTCACCATAATTTGATGCAACTGATAATGGTCCAGAGATATATTTGCTATTTATTGATGTATATGTTGTATATATTTCTACCATAGTGTCATTGGTATTTACGCCAGAAATTGCGACACTTGGATTTTCGACTGTTGCCTCTGTAACACCTTGTCTTGATGTTTCTGTTGTATAGATATAATCAACGTTTACAAGACCTCTGGTTGTGTTGATTTCTAATCTTTTGCCACCAGTATATATTGCCTTTGCAGTCACATTGATATTATCACCTTTGATGTCAACTGTGCCATACAATTCGTTGAAAGCAAGTTTTCCACCATTAGTTTTGAGTGTGACAGGAATGTCACTTATTTTAACATTCAAGTTGCTGTAATTAACTGAACTTTGTTGTCCAATGATTATGTTTGTGTTAGACAAATCACAAACACCCGTACCCGTCGTAATATTCATACTATCAAAAACAACATAATTTGAACCATCTGCAACAGTTTTGATACCATCAATTGTCTTGACATCTCCACTCGTTGTTGTCAAATCTAATGATTCCACAGACAGATATCTTGGAGTAGTTTCATTTTGTGCAGTATCTTTCATAATGCTGATATCGCCTGATGTTGTTTTGACTGTCAATTTTGATATAACAATATTTTGTGGCACATAAATATCTATTCTACTCTCGCCATATTGCAAATATCCTTCTGGTTCGACCAACTCAATTACAACTTTTGTTGCAAGACTTGTATCCCCGTCATAGCTCGTACCGTTGTATGTAATCTCATTTTCCCCAATATAATACCTTGGGTTGGAATAACATCCGTATTTTGAATCTTTTTCTACGCTCGCACTTCCTTTGAGATAGACATCTTTGCTGTCTTTGTATAATCCAACAATATTGTTATAGTATGTAACGACAAAAGTATCTTCCCCATATGTTTTTGGAGTGATATTTACATCAAATCCTTTTGTAATCACTTCTACTGCAATTTCGCTTGGCAGAGCTGTGGTTTCACCTGTCGTTGTCACTTTGCTGACTGAAAGATTTCTAACCACGCCATATCCAAATAGTTTGACGTCAGTAAAAAACATAACTGCGCCTAACACTATTCCCACAGCAACAGCAAGTCCAAGAAGTAAAGCCGTACAAATAAACAATCCCTTTAATATTTTCATTGTAATTACGCCCTCACATTACTAAATCATAATTTATTATATATTATAAAGTCTCCATTAGTCAATGTTTACAATATTTATACACAAAAAAAATGACAAGTTACTTGCCATCCTTTTTATAACTTTTGACTATTTTTATCCATTCTTTTTGTTCTTTTGGTTCAATCAAGACTTCAAATTCTTCATTTTTTATCATATTACATACTGGCATTCCACATTTTTTTGATGCAAGATACGTGTTGATGCCTTTAATGATATAGAATTGCCCATCTTTATAACCTAATTGAATTGGTTTTACTTTTTTATTGCGAAGCAACTTGTCTTCAATTTTGATTATGTGTTTAAGTTTTACTTTGTCACAAGAAACATTTGTCAAGACTTCTTTGTTTTTTTGTTCGAGTTCAATAATGTGGCTGATAATATCAATTGTCATTTCTTTTGTACTATTTTTAAC
>CALWPI010000022.1 GCA_944383385.1 uncultured Clostridia bacterium | reverse complement strand
TTTTGTAGTAATGGTTCGCCACCAGATATGACAACTCCGTCTATGAGTCCTGCTCTTTTGGATAAATATGCAAGAATTTCATCTTCATTTATCAAAGGATATTTTTTTGTAGCAATGCTACTGTTGTGACAATATGGACAAGCAAAATTACAGCCATTTGTAAAAATTATTGCTGAAATTTTACCGGGAAAATCAAGTAGTGAAACCTTGTCCAGTCCAACAATTTCCATTTTTAACCCCCTTACATTGATGCATAATGATAATTTTTTATAAATAATCATACACACAACATATAGATTATATAAATACGTGCAAACACAACATATTGTGGTTTGCACTTCCATACTATCAAATTATATTTTTATAGTCAATAAAAAAATTACAACATTATCAAAATTGTAATATCTTACAAACTTTTGAAATTTTTGTAATTTTTTATAAAAATAAAAAGAACCCGAAGGCCCTTATTTATTTATATAACTATTATACTCTTGTATATATTCTAATATTTATCAAAGAAATCTTTGGTCATACCACATATTGGACAAACAAAATCGTCTGGCATGTCTTCATCAAATTCTGCAATGTAATTACACGCTCTACATTTATAACGTTTTTTATTATCCAATTTTTCTGGACTTATGTCTGTTTTCCCACCAATATCGCCCGACCTGTCGACAAAGGTTGTATGCAACAATTCTTCTGCAAGAGGACTCAAAGGTTTGCCATAATAGTCTGCGTATGCTTTTATTACGTCAGGATTGTCTGCACTCACTCTTTTTGTTGATGAGTCATCTTTTTTGTATAGTCCTTCTGCTCTTTTTTGCAATATAGTGTCATTTACGCCAAATGGCTGTCCACCACCACCAACGCAACCACCACGACAACTCATGACTTCGACAAAATCATAGTGTGACTGGCCGCTTTTTATACTATCAAGCAATGCGCGTGCATTTTTTAGTCCATGGACAACTGCCACCTTGATTGTTTTATCTAAAATTTTTACTTCTGCTTCTTTAACACCATCTAATCCACGAGCCTGCGAAAAACATAACAAGTCGTCACGATTGTTTCCTGTGAGATATTTGTTGACAGTTCTTAAAGCAGATTCCATAACTCCACCAGTTGTGCCAAAAATAATTCCACCACCCGAACCACGGTCAAGTAATTGGTCGTACTTGCCACTCTCTAATTTTTTGTAATTGATTTTTTCTTGTTTTAGTAGTGTCACAAGTTCTCTTATTGTAAGGACATAGTCCATATCTTTGATATGTGGTTTACCAATAAGCGTGCCTGCTTTGTTCATTTCTTGACGTCTTACCTCATATTTTTTGCTTGTACAAGGGGTTATAACAACGTTGACAATACTTTCTGGGTCAATACCTTTTTGTTTTGCAAAATATGATTTGATAGTGGCACCTTGTATTCCAATAGGACTACGCGTCGTAGAAAGATTGTCTTTATACTCTGGATAATAAGTCTCAACAAACTTTACCCAACTAGGACAACAACTCGTAAACTGTGGCAAATGACTATTATTTTGCAGTCTTTGTATCAATTCACTTGCTTCTTCACAAATTGTCATATCTGCACCAAATGTTACATCAAAAACGTAATCAAATCCCAGTGCACGCAGTGCTGATATTAGTGCACCTTCATCATCTTTACCTGCCTGTTGTTTGAAGAAATCTCCAAATGCCACCCTCACAGCAGGTGCAGTTGACACAATAACAATTTTGTCTTTATCTTTTAGAGCATTTTTTACTTGTTCTATTTCATATCTTTCGTGTAATGCTTGTGTAGGACACACCATAATACATTGTCCGCACCCCACGCAATTTGGTTCTTCACACAAATTGTAATCATAATAACCATCTATTGTTTGCATATCGCGACAAACTTTTTTGCAAGCGCCACACTTGATACATAGTGTTTCGTCTCTTTGGATACATACATTATCTTTCGAAATTGGCACTCTCACTTCTTGAAATTCTTGATGCATATTTTCTCTCCATAAATATTGTAAATGATAATATGTTTTTTAGTCAAACGTAAATATTTGATTTGTCTAACAAATGTAAGATAAAAAATATTGTCGTATTTATAATAATAAATATAAAAAACAAATTAAAATGTTATCTTTTTTATCAAAATATTTGCACAAAACAAAATTGATTTACCAAAATAAAAAATTATTGTAAAATGAAATTGGAGAAAATATGAAAAAATATGTTTTAGAAAATGTCACCAAATTAACTGACGAAAAATATTTGAACTTTTACAAACTACATTACAAAAGCGAAAATGAAAAACAAAATTATTATGATTATGTTATTTCATCAAGACGAGACATAAAAAATATTTCAGCTAACAATCCAAACGCAATAATTTGTGACGCCGTTATGATTGTTCCTTATTACTATAATAAATACAAAAAAGAATATGAACTGGTGTTAAACAAAGAATTTCGTATGGGTATTGGAAAATACTTATACTCCTTTCCTTCTGGACTTGTTGAGCAAAATGAAGAACTTTTTGACACAGTAAAGCGAGAAGCAAAAGAAGAGTGCGGGATTGAAGTAGATAACATACAATGCCTAGTGCCTACCAATTTTTGTGATGAAGGGGTAACAGACGAAACATTAGCAGTATTTACAGCCGAAGTAAAAAAATTTTGTTCTCAACAACTTGAAGACATTGAAAACATTTCAACATTGCGTCTTCCAATTTCAAAGTGTAACGAATTTTTGACAAAACATAAAAACGAAATAAATCTTCGTGCTTACTTGATAATTAAATATATGCAATTATTTCTAGCAATAAAAGATTAAATAAAAAAGAGCAAAATTGCTCTTTATTTTTTGCTCAATAATATATGATAACCTTTGTTTCTTTTTATTGTCTCACAATTACCAAAAACTTGTATCATATGCTTTTTTAGAGATTCTGCTCCAAGGTCTTTTCTTATTACAAGTATGATACTACCACCTTGAACCAAATGGTCTTTTGCTCCGTCAATCACAGAAAATAACAATTTTTTACCCGTCTTGATTGGTGGATTGGTTATAATATAATTATATTGTTTGTCAACATTACTATACATATCACTTACAAAAACATCTTGTATCTTTGCTCGATTTGTATCAACATTTTTTTTGCAAAGCGATATGGCTGTTTGGTTGATATCACACATATCAATTTTGCAATCAACATTCTTTGATATAACAATACCTATTGCACCATATCCACAACAAAGGTCCAAAACATAATCATTTTTTGAAACTGTAACATTATCTAAAAAAGCTGAAATCAAGGTTTTGCTACCTTCATCCAGCCTATCTTTACTAAACAAATCGTTACAACTGTGAAATAGATAATCTTGACCCAAAAACGTATCATGAAAATCAAAGTATTCATCATCATTCCTTGGTCTATCTATAAAATAATGTCTCAATTACTCCACCTTTTCATCAGCATTGTCATCTACTTTTGTTGTGGTCTTTGTTGTGCGCTTTTTTGATGTAGTTGTTTTAGGTTTTGTTGTTGATGTTTTTGGTTTTGTTGTAGTTTTGGGAGTTGTAGTTTTAGTTGTTGCCGTTTTAGTTGTTTTTGGAGCAACTGTTTGCGTTTGATTATTTCCAACCTTTCTTACAACACGAGAAACAACCACATTGCCTTCTTCGTCTTCGTCCTCATATTCTTCAACATATTTTACTACACGAGCTTTTGGTGCATTTTGAGTTGTGTTCTGTGGTATGGCCACCAAAAAGTATATTGCACAAGTAAATAAGAACACTATCTTTGGCAATCTCAAAAGCAAGAAAGTCAAAAAATACTCTCCCTCTAATGCAACCTCTGGGTCAACGTCATACTTGAACATCAAGTATATACTGACTAGTAAATAAAATAACGCTCCAACCAGAGCAATAATTGCTGCTGTTTTTTTCTTCATAATACACCACGTAAAATAATAATTTCTTATGATTTATAGTATAATATTTACGCTATTATGTCAATAAAATAATGGTTATTTGCTTTTATTTAATGGTTTTTATTATGGTTTTATTCAACTGTTACAGATTTTGCTAGATTGCGTGGTTTGTCTGGATTGTATCCCAAATCTACACTTGTATAATATGCAAGTTGTTGTAACGGAATTATTGTTGTAATGGGGTCAAAATCATTTTTGTATGATTTTAATTTTATTATTTTATCTACCTCACCAAAATCAAAGTCAAGTGTTGTGAACAAAATCACTTTGCCCCGTCTACTTTTGATTTCGTGTATGCAGTTTGCAATTTTATCTGCAATATGCTCTCTTGTGCATATCACAATCACAAGTGTTTTGTCATCAACAAGGGCAAGCGTGCCATGTTTGAGTTCTCCACCTGCAATTGCCATGCAATTTATATAAGTGATTTCTTTCAATTTCAAACTTGCTTCATTGCATGTAACAACATCCCAATCGCGCCCCACAAAAAACACTTTTTCGCTATTTTTTATGGCACTTACTAATGAATTGTCAAATTTTGGTATAGAATAATCTTTTATCAATTTTTCGCATTTTGCTTGATACTTTATCTTTTTCATTATACAGGCCAATATATAAAATGCCAAACATTGACAGTTATACGCTTTTGTAGACGCAACTGCAATTTCTTTGCCTGCCGTTGTTGGAAAAACAATATTTACAATCTTATTTATTGAACTGTGCACGACATTTGTAATAGCAATGCTTTTACACTTTTTGTCTCTCACATATTGTGCACATGCTAGTGTGTCAGCAGTCTCTCCACTTTGACTTACAAAAATATATAATGTCTGTTTATCAATTTTGTGATTAGCGTACCTAAATTCACTTGCTACATAACAATCAGTGTGCAACCCAACCTTTTCAAGATAATTAGCTCCCACGAGTCCTGCATGATATGCCGTGCCACAACCAATTATACAGACTTTTTTTATGCCTTTACAAAATTTTCTAATTTTATCTTCATCAATTGTAGACATTATGTGTCTATATGTAGAAGATAGCGCCATAGGAATGTCTTTTATTTCTTTAAGCATATAATGAGGCTCTTTGATTGTCATATTATCAAGAGACGAACTCTTTACATCGCACTCAATTGGTTTTATTTTTTCACCATTTTGATTAAAAAAGGTAGCGCTTTTACTTGTCACCATAGCATATTGGTCATCTTGCAAAATAAAACAACTATTACTGCATCCAAAAAAGGTTGATATATCACTACTTATCTTATAGCCATTACTTGTTTTTGCAACATACAATGGACTGGTGCGTTTGGCTAGATATATTACATCTCTCTCACTGTTCATAATAGCAAGTGCAAAAGATCCTTGCAATTTTTTAGTCGCAGAGATTACTGCGCGAATAGGTGACACATTGTCATTGTCTTGTATCAAATTTACAACAACCTCTGTGTCAGTTTGTGACAAAAACTTATATCCTTTTGCCAACAGCATATTTTTTATTGATAAATAGTTTTCTATAATACCGTTATGCACAATTGCCCATTTGCCATTGTTAGACAAATGAGGATGACAATTTTCAAGCGTTGCCTTACCGTGAGTTGCCCACCTTGTATGAGCGATTCCACAACTGCCACCAATCTCAATGTTTTTTAGTTGTTTATCTAGATATGATATTTCACCAACACTCTTGAATACACTAATTTTATGGTTGTTTCTTATTGCCATACCACTTGAATCATATCCCCTATATTCCAATTGATACAAATCTTTTAGCAGTATTTCTTTGATATTTCCTGTTCCTACGAATCCACATATTCCACACATTTTCTTTTCTCCCTTATATATATTTATAAGTGGAGATATTCAAAAAATGTGACAAAAAAAGGAGAAAGATTTTTCTCCTTAACTTTAATCTCTGGTGGTTATAATAAATTCTCCTGTTGTGTAGGCAAAGAGTGCAAGCACATCAATAACGCCTGAGAATACTACCAAACGATTAAACAAATGGATATTGCCTTCAACGAGCACGCCACCCACTCCCAAATTGAAGTAGACGATTATACCCATGGTAATACACAGCACACTCAAAACAAAGAATATCATTCCCGATATGAATTTGCCTCTACCCATAATAGTACATATAATATCAAACACAAGTGCCAACACCAATACATCTATCCAAATCCAATATATGACCTTGGCATACATCATAACATCGTTTGGTGACAAAGCAATCATATATATAATGGATAATGCTATTATAATGGCCACAAGCGAATAATATAATATGTTTTGCAAAATCTTTTTATGAGATAGTTCCATGTTCCCTCCTATAAAATTATGATTTTCATCATTACTCATAGTGTGTGCAAGAACATTTATTTTATACAAAAAAGGCACACAACTTGTGCGCCTTTGTCTGGTAGGCAATACAGGACTCGAACCTGTGACTTCTTCCATGTGACGGAAGCACTCTACCAACTGAGTTAATTGCCCATACATAAGTGGCATTTGCCACTTATTAATATTACTACATCAAACAATTTTTGTCTAGTGATTATTTGGTTTATTCTCTTTGATTTGTTCCCAACTAAACTCATTTCTTCCAAAATGACCATAACATGCTGTGGCCTTGTATATTGGTTTTTTCAAATCCAATTCATCAATCATGTTTTGTACAGAAAAATCAAAATTATCACGAATGTATTTTCTAATGTGAGACATAGGACGGTGATTTGTTCCAAATGTATCAATATCAACATGTATTGGTTCTTTTTCGCCAATAGCATAACAAACAGATATTTCACATTTGTCTGCAAAATTGTGAGCAACTACATTTTTTGCGACATATCTTGCATAATACGCTCCACTTCGGTCGACTTTTGTTGCGTTTTTAGAACTAAAACATCCACCACCACAGCGACCTACCCCACCGTATGTATCGACAATGATTTTTCTGCCTACGCACCCACTATCTCCAAAACTTCCCCATACAGTGAATCTTCCGGATGTGTTTATAAGATATTTTGTGTTTGGAGTAATATATTGCTTGTATTCTCTCAAAACATTTCTCAAAACGTGCATTTTCATATCTCGCTTGATTAGGTCATTATTTAATTTGTCGCTATGAGATACTGACAAAACTATTGTGTCTATTTGTTTAGGCAATCCGTCCTCATATTCAACAGTCACTTGCGATTTTGCGTCAGCAAAATAACAAAGCGTGTTTCGTCTAAAATTATCATATTGTTTCATAAGTTTATGTGCGACAACGATTGGTAGTGGCATCATTTCTTTTGTCTCGTTTGTTGCATAACCATACACAATCCCTTGGTCGTTTGCACACAACTCATCTTGCACAACAGCTCTATTAATATCTGGACTTTGTGTAGAAATTTCTTTAATAATCTTGAACGAATTTTTGTATCCAATATCTTTTAGAACACTTTTGGCAATATCATCATAATCAATTTTTGCCAATGTTGTTGCCTCTCCATACAAAAATAATTTGTCATTTTTGATTGCGCACTCTACTGCCATTTGACTATCCGGATCTTGCCTTAATGCTTCATCTAGTATTGCGTCTGCAATGGTATCACAAGTTTTGTCTGGATGTCCAATATTGACGCTTTCGCTTGTTACATATTTTACACTCATATTTTCTCCTTTGAATAATTTACCCACAAAGTTATTGCAAAAATAAAATAAAAACCCCATTGTTATCAATGGGATTCGCTTTTTTTATTATCCCATCTTTCAGCAATTAGCACCTTGCGTAATGTAGGTTGCTGTGTGGTCACAGGGGCTGTCCCTATCACACTCTCTATGGTTACAAATATTGTAATATTGATATATGATTTTGTCAAATATTTTCTTTATTGTAATTCTAACACCACAATAATGATTTTTCACTTTACACAATTTGATATGACATTATATAATGTAGTATGGAAGCTATAAACAAAAAAATTAAATCACTTTTTATATTATCACTAATTTTATCAGTGGCTTTTGTCGCTGGTATTCCTTCTATTGTATTTGGAGCAACTGGTGGTATGATTTGGCTAATGGTCATAGGTATTATTGCCACAGTAGCAGGTTTTTATGGAATGCCAATTAGTTGGGTAATGTACGGCACAAATATATCACAACGCAACATTGTTCGTTCTATTGTCGAAGAACAAATTACAAATATTGACGACCTGGCTGGCATCCACAACAAATCTGTCCCTGTTATCACACGTGAAATTTCTACTCTTATTGCAAAAGGATATCTAAAAGGATGCAAAATACAAGGCAATGAAATAGTGGGCATCAAGAAAAAATCAATTATTGCCAGAAACAAATGCCCTAACTGCGGCTCTCCATTAATCATAAAAGACAACAAAAAGATTTGCGAATATTGTTCAGCACAATTTGACAACTAAAAAATTTAATTATTTTTTCAAAAAGTATTTCAATTTTGTATGTTTTTGTGTTAATATATATTTGCAATCAACTTTTGCAGTTATGGCGGAATTGGCAGACGCTCATGTTTGAGGGGCATGTGGGGCAACCCGTGGGAGTTCAAGTCTCCCTAACTGCACCAATGATTGCAATTTTATATAACCAAATAAACACAAGGATAATCCTTGTGTTTTTTTATCAAAAAAGGCAGGTATCCTGCCTCGTTGGTAGCGGTAATTGGAGTCGAACCAATGGTCTTCCGGGTATGAACCGGACGCTCTAACCAACTAAGCTATACCGCCAAATAAAAAATGGTTGCGGGGGTAGGATTCGAACCTACGACCTTTGGGTTATGAGCCCAACGAGCTGCCGAGCTGCTCCACCCCGCGACGTATTTGTGATTGCTTTTTTATTTTACTTGCAATAGCCAAGATTGTCAATATATTTTTAGCAAAAAATCAATATTGGATACATTATTCTCCTGTTCCATTACTGCTGTCTTGCAATTTGTCATTTGCTTCGTCCAATTGTGTTTGCAAATCATCTAACTTATTTTGGAGTTTGTTGATGGTTGCAAATTGATAACTCATAACACCAATTAGCAAAAGAAACAACAGCCCAAACACAACAGATAATATTATTGTTAATTTTTTGTTTCTATCCATTACTTCGTTATCCTTTTGCCAAATTTTGTATTAGATAATTTTTTTATCCATATAGCAGTCTTATTATACAATAGTAAAAATGTTTTTGCAATTATTTTGCCCACTGTAACTATTTCCAAATATAGCCCTAACACAAAAGCGACTATCATATAAAGTCTCACTTCGCCATAATACAAAATGTTTATTGCAATCAAAAATACTGTCCCACAAATAATTGTGGCAACAAAATCAAAAATACATTTTATCCAAAACCTATTTTTGAATAATATGTTGAGTGTACTAGCCAAATTAAAAAAAGCACCACACAAAAAACCAGTGCCTATCAATATTAGGCTAATCCACCATTGACTATTTGCATTAAAAAACATTACTTAAACACCCGACCAAAAAATCCTTTTGTTGTGCCCGTTTGGTATTTGATAGAACTAATTTGTCCCACTATTTCCAAATCGCCACTATCCACATTAAACTTATTTACAAGCAAATCGTTGCCCGTCACACACACCTTTTCTTTCATGGCAACAAACATCACGACATTGCTGTTGGCACTCAATACCTTTTCAACACCACTCACATTTAATACTTTTTTATTATCCAAAATTATTTTGTGGTCTTTTGCTTTTTCATTAATTGCTTTTACAATGTTTTCCATAATCTTCTCCTAAATATATGTATGACATTATCAAAAACAATATGTTTGCTTTTGTTATTTAGCACTCAATAATTTTGGCAAAAACAAAAAAGAGACGATGCCGTCTCTTTTTATTTTTCTATCTCTTGCTCATATGATTTGTCTTGAATGTTTAGATGAAATTTTGCCGTTGTATCCAAATCATATATTATATTATCGCCCTTTTCGATTTCAGTATCAAGATTCAAAACAGCGTCTTGTGTCGTTTCATCATAACTCAATACACTATTTTCAAAGTGATGCTCATACCTTAAAAACAAATTAATGAATTTTTGTGTCATATTTTCTTGTTCACGATTGATATTTTCGATGATTTCTTCAATAGTTGTTTCTTCTTTTTTATGCTTTAATTGAGCATTTTTTCTACCGTCGTATCTTATTGGCAAAAACGCAGGAGCAATAACTGTATCAATGTCGCTTTGTTTCAAAATAGATAAAAATAGAGCAAAACTCGCAAGTGCATTTGTCGAAACGTGTGCTTCATCAGAATCCATATCAATGCCCTTATTCAATTTTCTAAAATGTCTATCAAGTTTTTTTGCAAGCGTTGTATCTTTTATTCTAGACTTATTTTGAACAGCATAAATAAAACAAATATTATCCATAATGCCAAATGTTACAACAGGCAATTTGAATGTGATATTATCTTTTGTAAAGTCAAAATCCATTCTGTATGGACCTTCTAAATTTGATTGATTTTTCTTTATCTCACACTTTATTGGTATTCCACAATAATTACCTATATAAAAAGTGCCACATTGAACTTGATTTTGCAAAATTTTTGTTTTTTGTTCAACATACTTTTCCATATTATTCAGTTGAAAATTGGTCGCATTGACAACTAAATCAAGTACTAATTTTTTATTAAATTCATTGTCGTCTTTAATGCCAAAATACTCTTTGTCATTATGATAAAATTCTCTTGCTACAACCAAATATTTATCTAGTAAACGTAAAAAGTTTTTTTCATCAGCAATGTGCAACACACTTTTATCGTCATCTTTATCGTTCTGCAAGTTTGTCAAAAATTGAACATAAAAAATCCATTCACTATCTTTTTCGCCAATGTGAATTTCTCCTTCTTTTGCACTGTTTGCAACATATTCAAATGCGTCACGTGTATCTTTTAGCATAATCTTTCCTTTCGGTAATATTATAAACTCAAAACCCAAACAAATCAATATCCTTTGATATAAAATTATTAATATGTTTTATAAAAATAGACTTTATATGATTTCTATATAAAATTGCAAAAAAAATCATTTTATAATATAATCATAATGTAAAAACTTTTGAATTGTGGGAGAATATATGAAAGTTGATATTGGAGATTTTGTGCATCTTTTGTCATCAAAAGCAGTTTATCAAGTTGTGAAAAAACTAAAAAGCAGTACATTTTTAGGTCATGACACTTCAACTTATCTCGTTAGAAAAATTTTTAATAATAGACTAGAATACAAGCCAGAAAAATGTATTGTCGCAAGCATAGAAGTGTTTAGCCCTGTTGACAATGAAACACTAAATAAGATAAATGCAATTTTAGATAATGATGCTAGTAAAAAGGATTTTGTAAATTACCTTGACCCTTCTGCAAAATACATTTACAAAACTCACCAATATTATTTAATAAAAAGCGACTTGATAAAAACAATTGAAAAAGATTTGAATACAAAGCAAGATAAATATATAAATTTTGCAGAATTTGTAAACAGAATTGATAATTACCAAAAACAAAATGTCGTGATTCCTATTGCAATGAGCGGGATCGATACACAAAAAGATAATTACACTGCATGCGTAATATTGCTGGGCACGTACGAAGATGAATCAGAGTATAAAACAAACAATTGGTATGATGTTAAAATTAAAAAATTGAAACAAACGAAGAATAGTTTATAATTAATTATAATAAAGGATATAAATGGTAAGCACAGAAAAATATGATTTTGTAAAGCAAGATTTTTTATCAACTAAACAACTAAATAATTGTTATCAAATTGTAAAAGATAATATGATAAAATTAGGATATTCAGTAAATGAACAAGATAAAAAAACTTGGACGGACAATATTCGTACAATTATAAAAAATAATAATAATGATTTTGTTATAATATATAACAATAAAAAAATTTGTGGATTCATTATTATTGAAAAAAATAATCAAATATTTGTAAACGAAATTCAATTCGACAATCAAGTGAAAAAAACTAGATTAATATTGCAAGTTATTGTATATTTGTACAATCACTTTTCTAGCATAAAATGTGACGAAGTGTTCTTCAACATAAACAACAAAAATGTCATTAGCAAAAAAACTTTTTTACATTTAGGTGGGAAAATTTTGAAGTCAAATGACAAATCTAGCAAATATGTAATAAAAAAACAAGATGTGGAAAAATATCTACATTCATTAAAAATTAAACTATGAACATTATAAAACAAAAAACAAGCAAACAAACTTTTGCTTGTTTTTTTATATCTTTGAATATTAACACAACGCAAATAGCTATGCACTATTTGATGCTATATAGTAAGTACATTTTTGTTTTTATTCCGTCTGCATTCATTCTTAATATAAAAATATTTTTATAAACAATTCTAGCCTTGTAATATAAATAAAAACACAATATTTGTAGGACCATTTACGATATAATATTATAATAAGTTATCATATTAATTTTTTTCAATATATTTTAACCAATCTAATAAAACATCTATTAATAAAGCATATTTTTCTTTGTTTTCAGGCCTATTGGTTATGGCACAATTTATTTCAATTTGTATTGTCCATAAATTATCAAATTCTGCTTTCATAGAACCAGAAATTGTTGTTTTGCCTGCCATAAAAGGTTGGTCAATGGATACTGTAAAATTATTTTTTTTCAATTCATTACAAAGAACATCAAAAATTTTTATATTATTTTCAATATTTTTACCCAAATTAATACCCAAATTAATGTCTATGGGACGATATGCTGCCAAACCATGAAAATCAATCAAATATTTTATGTTATATTGTTTGACCAGCTTTTTTATTGTTTCTCTATAACTACAATTCAAATCAAAATTTGCATCATCATTATTATTTCTTGTTTTTGCAATTAGATTGCAATCTGCCAATTTTTTTAGTAATAATGCAGTGTTGAGACTTCCAATCTCTTTATATTTGTACTTTCCCAGTCTCACTTGTGATACACCATGTGGCGCAGACAAAAGTATAGACGACTTTCCCAAAATGTAAACATGGTCATTTTTTGCATTTTTGTGAATAAGCATTTTTCTGTCTTGGTTAATTTGTCTTAAATTAATTTTCATGTAAAATATATAACAATAACCTGCCCAAATGTCAAGAAAATGCCCCAATATTATATCAAAACGTTTTCATTTGTTTTCGAGACTACTATTTTACTTTTTGTGCATACAAGATTGATATATAAATAAAGATTTGAAATTTTAGGGCACAAAAATCCTATGATAGCTCTGCAAAGATACACTCATTCTCTTATGTCTTACAAAATGGATATGATGAATAAATTTGGAAAACTTTTGCGTTGCATAAAATTGTAATAGTAATTACAAAAATTATTTTGTATTATAATCTTTTTTTATACGCAAATTACAAACAGTTATAATTATAAATTAAAAAAGCAAGCGCATCTGCTTGCTTTACTATTTTTATACATTGGCGCACCACGAGGGACTCTAACCCCCAACCCTTGGTTCCGAAGGGGCAACCTGAAAATGCCAAGAGTTCGACTTTTCGTATCATATTTTATCATAAAATATCATATCAAAAATATCTCGATCCTTGTATTTATCTGCATTTTAACCACTTCATCTTATCGAACAATATTATACAATACAAACACGATAAAATACAACACAAAACACCCCTTTTGCAAAAATCTTGCATTTTTCCTATAAAAATTTATAGCAGTAATAAATATTTATATTTTAATATACAAACATATATAATTTTAATTACATATGGATTGATAAATCATCAACGAAAACTTTAAAGTTAATTTATAAGAAGCTTACCTGATTTTGATGATTTTATAAAACTAATTAAAAGATACTAATCAATTAATTTTTAAATTAGAGTATCTAATAAAAAATAAATATTTTAAGTTAGTTCTTAAGATATACTCTTTCTTATAATGTTTTAAATAAATACTTTTATTATAAACATCTTTTTATTTGTATCTATAGTTTATTTTTGCCATTAATTTTGTTTTTCTTTGTTCTATTAATATCATATTTTCAAATTTTGTTAGTTATTTATAATTTGTTTTTTGTTCAAATTAGAAAATTATTTTATTAAATCATTATAATGAATTATTTTTTATTTCAATAATTTTAATTTTTTTGTAATAATCTAAAAATGGTATAAAACTTTCATTGAATGTTGGACAAAATTCATTGTTATTCATCATTTTTTCAATTTCGTCTAAAGTTACCCATTTAGCTTCAGAGACCTCCTCTTTTTGCAAATGCAAGTCACCAATATTAAAATCTTGTACTAATAACCATATATCAACAAAATCTTTTTTTCTTTTTATTGTGGTGATTAATTTAGCATTATGTAAATTAGGGGAAATACCAAGTTCCTCTTGAAATTCTCTTTGTAATGTTTGTTCACTAAACTCTCCACTCAACGCTCCGCCACCAGGATTTTCCCATAAATTTGGGAAAATTTTTCTATTAGATGACCTCTTTTGTATATATATTTTATTCTCAAAATTAATTATCCAAATATGTATAGATAATTTATACCTCCCTTCAGGTATTTTTTCGCTTCTTTCAATTTTTTCTCCAGTCAGTTTTTTATTATCATCATATAAATCAATAATTTCCATAATTCCCCCATATTTATTTTATCGTGATGATTACAAAAAATCAACATTTTTAGATTTTTACAAAAAAATTGTTATTTTAAACACTTGAAATTCGAACCCCTAAATTAAGATTTTTATCTTTTTTTAGGGGTTATTTTTTTGCTAACAATAAAAAATTCAGCGACGCC
>CALWPI010000021.1 GCA_944383385.1 uncultured Clostridia bacterium | reverse complement strand
CCAGCAAAGATTATCTCTCGCAAGTACACATTTTCAAGACTGCCATAAGAATATCTAGTATTTGCCAAATCTCCTAATTCAATATTATTGACCAAACGTACATTTGATACTGTATTGAAATCACTTGTCATTGAACTTAGTTTTGCACCAAATACATACAATTTTTCGTTATTTATTGTAATAACATTTGTATTATCAAGAATAAATCTTATAAACTCATCACCACTGCTTACAAGAAGTGGGTTGGTTGGTGAACCATAAGAAGTCTTTTGATGATAGGTATAGTTGTATCCTGTATCAGCTGAACTAGTTTGTCCATCAATATATCTAAATGAGTATGTTTCACTATTATATGAACAAGATACAAGTTTTGGACCTACATCAGACATTGCCCAAATATAATTTGTATCAACACCCGTTGATATTGAGAATCCGTTATAACTTCCAACATACAAGAATGGATTTGAAACAACTGAACTGCTCAAAATATTATATTTACCCAATAGATAATTTACTTCTGCAACTAATGTTGGTGTTGAGCTATTTTCACTCAAATTGTTCAATTCATTAATTACTGCAATATAATTATCTAATGTAACTTTTTCTGCTGTATATTGACCTAAAATAGTAATTATTTCAGAAAGACTTGCGTTACTACCTATGCTTGTCAAATCTCCTGTCAAACCCTTTCTGTTCATTTCAGTGATAACATCAACAAGAGTGCTGTCGTTTGTTAAATCGTTTAGGGTATTTATTTCGTTGATAATCTCACTTTGTTGTGTACCATTAAATGTCTCATCAATTTGTTTAATTGCATTTATTATGTCTGTTTGTGTTGCGTTTGTATCAAGTAGATTTCTGTTTGTAGTATAGATTGGGTCAGCAATCTCATATGCATTAGATTGTTCGTCGCCAACTACTAGATAATAACAACCAAAATATTGATATTCGTTTGCTTGGAAACGCCCTTGGTCATCTATTCCGGTAAATGGTCCATGAGAACCTTGGACATCTGTGCTGCCTACATTTTCAAGAGTAATGCTCTTGCTTGTTGTGTAACAATATGAAATTTCTCCTGAATTGTTATAAACAAATCCAGCAGTTTTGCCACTATTTGTTTTGACATTGATATTTACATAAGCATTTGATATTTCTCCCGTATTAGTATGAACGAATGCACCGATATTCCCTTTTGACTCAACATAATATTTGTTATTTGCTCTAAATGTAGTTGAGTTGTCAATGCCATCGCCCTGAATAAAGGATTCAAATACCGTACCGTTATTGTTGACTACAAATCCTGCTGTCAAATTATTATCTGATATTTTTGATGTATTTGTAATGCCAACTTTATTTATATACGTGCTTGCGATTGTACCATTATTGTTGACTGCAATACCACCAACTTGATTAGAACCTGCTATAACAAATGGATAAATAGGCAAGTCAGCATATGTATTTTCACCACTAATTATATTTGTTCCTTGTTCGGTTTGAGAGTTGATTGCAGAGTTTTTGAGTACAACCTCACCTGTTGAGTTGATATTATCAACGACACCTATATATGAGTTTGTAATACTACCATTATTTGCGTTTGTCGAAACCAATCCACCAATTTGATGATTGTATGATTCGTTTGTAGCAATATTTAGATAATATCCAATTTTATCTTTGCTACTATTGATTATTTTTGCATTTGTAATAGTTCCATTGTTAATTGGACTTAATAAACCAAATTGCACTTCACCATATCTTGTCAAATCAATACTTGCAGTTTGTAAGTCACTGACCAACAATTCACTGACATCAATAGTAATATTTTTGAGAATACTACCTTGATAAATTTCTTTAAATATACCAAGAGATACTTCTTGACCTAAATTAAATGATGTCAAATCAAAACTCTTAATTTTGATTACATATCCATTACCGTCAAAACTCTTGAATTTTGCATCTAATGGACTCCAATTTTCTAGTGTTATATCATTTACTAGAATATAATGTGCTTCCTCATTTGTCATATCAAACAAGCCATTTGCATCATAGATTGGATTTGGATGGTCATAAGTTGAATTTTCAAGAATAGTCAAATCAAATTCTAGTTGTAACATATAAACAATTTTGTCACTAACATTGACGTCGGCCACATTGTATGCTGTTGGCAAGCCTAAATCATTGTAATAATATTGTACAATTGCAGCAATACGTGGGATATTTGTTGTACCCGTTATCTTTCTAGCCAAAAGATAAGAATTTGTTTTATTTTCCATACTGGCAGCGTAGTAAGTAATAGAATTATTGAACTGTGACGTTGCATTAATGAATGGATAAATAGTTGAACTTGGGCCATTACTTACAACGTAATTCCAAGTGTTTTGATATGTAACAACATCAATAGCATTACTTCCAACACTAATGTAATAATCATTTATTCCATTAAATATATTTTGAAGTGTTTTCACACTGCTACTTACTTTATCAGCCAAAATCTCGTTATAATCTATTCCAAGTTCGACATTTAGAGTAAATATCGTACCGTTTTTCATAGATGCTTGGCCATTTGTAACACCAGATACAAACAGGTCTTTTATCTCATATTGAACTGTTTGCATTTTGATAGTGTCAACTGCATATTCACGCACACCATTATATAGTTTGCTTGCAGTAAATTCGACGTAATATTCTTGTCCATAAAGTGCACTTGTAGAGACTAGATAATACACTCCATTTTCTTCAACAATTTCGACATTGCCAAATAGTGTACTATTAATATCTGTATAGGACCTACGTATTGATTGGTCGTTGACAGTGTAATATTCATAGATATCATAATTGATATAATCAGTTTCCACAGTCTCGACTTTGATTTCTTTGCGTTGTCCTGCTGCTAATACGCTTTCATGTGTATCATCAATAGTAATTGTGATTGCTGGCATTGGTTTGACATCAAGAGTAAATGTCATTGTAGACACTGCTTGATTATCGACAATTGCTGTCACATTCAAATGAAGAGGTGTATTGACTGGCGCATTAGACGATAGCAACATATTGATATAGTAGTTGCCATCATAACGATAACCACTATTTGTAAGAGCACTAACACGTCTTACCATCAATTGGTTGCCCGTTTCTGGACCGTCAGCATAATATTCATATGACGAGATTATTCCGTCAGCATCTTGCACTGCATAATATTGTGTAAATAACACATATGGAGACATAATATCATCTGCCGTTATTATCAAATAATCTACGTTACTAAGTTCTGGAGTTACATTGATTTTGAGTAGACCATTTTTACCTGGCACAATATAGTTACTCTCTACCTCACTTGGATTGAACGCGCCGGTTTGAGTTGTGTCATATTGTCCCGAAGGATAGAAGTGAGTATAAATATTTTCAACGTCTAATAAATTCAAAGTAACGACAAAGTCTTTAACTAATTGAGCATTACTTTGTGTACTAAACTCGAATATATATTCTCCACCACGTATATAATCTTGACTGTTTCGATAAATTTCACTATTGAAGTAAACCACAAAATTGTATGTGACCAAATATTCTTTGTCGTTATCCACTATTGGAGTAATAGTGTAATTATCTGTCATTTGAAGATACAAATAATTGTTTGCTGTAATGTATGTTTCAAGAATGTTTACATTATATTCATGGTTGTCAAATTTAACAACCAAGCCGTCATTAAACAATTGTCCGTCTTTTACTGCACTTGTGATAAATGAAACACTGAATGTTGCTGGGGTATTTGGTGTGATTGAGACATCGCTCTTTTCCAATGTCAAATCACGCGCTTTGTTTTGAATATTGAATGTATATTCTTTTGCAATATCTTCAATCACAATACCTTGGACATTTGGATAATTTTGATTATATACAAAATCAATATTTTCATTATCCAATTTCAAATAAGGAATTATTTTTAATTTGATTTGTGAAGCGTTTTCTCCAACAGCTAATGCTGCAACTTTAACACCTTCCAAATCATTAACTGCAAAATAAGTGTCAACTGAAGTGTCACCAATTGTTTGATTTGCAAAACTCATTTGAGTATTTGGCGAAACACTCATAATCTCTACAATGTATCCTACATTTTCGTTAGCAATATAATCATATGTTATTTGTCCATCGAAATTGTAATAGTTCTTTGTCTCAAATGAATATACATTTGTATCTCCAACATATTCAGTAAATTCTGTACTGCTTTGGTAATTACCATTGTACATAACTAGTTCACGCAAACTATTAATTACAAGGATATCAACAGATACAGAGACATTTGGATTCATCATTGCAGTTATTGTAAGAGTGCAACGTCCTGTACCATTTGTTTTTAGGTTGAATCCATCTTGAGATTCTATGATTTCAACAACACTTGAATTGGTTGAATACAATTTGACACGAGTGTCGATATCAAATGCAGCCATATTTTCTTGTGTTGCAACAGCATAAGAAACAATATTATTATTTTCGTCTGTCACCAAACCAATTTTGTATGTATTGTTAGATGAATATTGATACAACCCTTTCTTTTCGTTGTATGTTAAAACAAGTTTGTTTTTAGTATCATTATCCACTTTGACATAAGGATTGTTTACTGCCCAATTTGTATCTGCAATGGTTACAGAAATCTCAGTTGGTACCAAATTGTATAATATCTTCATATCTGTGGCAAGAGAAGAATCTGTTACTCCAAATCCTTTTTCGTTGATTGGATAAGCCATAATTGGCAAATTGTGATTGATAGTTGTTCCACCACTTGTCACAAAATGCAACCAATCATAATACTCACCGTTATTCCACAATTCACTAGTTGTAAATTGTGATTGACTATCTCCATTCACTGAATATATATTGAACATCATTTGTTGATAAACAGATGAATTATTTGTAGTATCCAAGCTCAATTTAGAAATATCATCAATATTTAATGTATCATTTAGATTATATCCCGAGTCACTAGATGATTGGACAACAGCTGTTTGACCTGTCACATTATTAGCAATGTATGAAGATGAAATTCCTTCAATGATTTTTGACGAAACGTTTACAGAAAAGTTTGAATACTCATATTGTGAACTAACATATAAGTTTTCCATATTTTTTAGTTCTTCATAACTAGTTGTAACATCTATTAAACGATTGCCTTCAATATCACAAATTGTGTAATTACCCGCCATTATATACGCATCCATTAGTTGGTCGCCATTGGTCAATTGAACAATAGGATATCTTTCTTCACCATCGACAACAATGATACCAACATTATATGTTTGTCCGTTGTATTCCATTATGCCAAATGAGACTTTGCTTATTCCAGTATAAGTTCCGCGTTGTCCCGTTGCATTTTCAATCTTGTGACCAGATATGTATATAGTTTGATTTGTTACAGTTTCTGTTTGTTCATTTAATACAGCAGCAAATCCACCTTCTGTTGGACTTGTACCATAGTTCAATGCTTGATTGAGTGCTGTACTATCATTTATTTCACGATTTGACACAAATTTGTTATCACTGTCAATGTCACCGTATGCAAAACTGTTTTCGATTGTGGATAATACCCCGCCGTCTTTATCTGCACCGATTATAGAACCTATTTGATTTGACAATGTGCTATTGTTTTTAATATTACCATCAAAGTATGAGCCAATTATCGAAGTATTGTCAGCAACACCAACAATACCACCCATTATTGAATTGCTTATTTCGCTTGCTATATTAGTATCAACATTGTTGTATCTGCGTGCATAGGAATATCTTACATTTGTAGCATTTTCAGCATATCCAACAATACCACCAATCACTTTTGCGTTTTGCAAATCAGTCTGTGTTGAAACAAACTCTACTTTGTTATAGTCAACTGTCGTATTATTAGAATATCCAACAATACCACCAATATTGTTTCCACCAGAAATAACCATTTGACTTGTGTTATATGAAATTTGTGCATTTTGCACATATCCAACAACACCACCAACATTGCCTGTATTGGCAACAATACTACCACCTATATTTACACCATATATTGTTGATGAATAATCAAATGTTTGTGGAGCATAACCACCATTTACATATCCTGCAACACCACCAATAGCACTTGTACTATTTTCATGTGCAGTATATCTAATAGCAACATCCACATTAGTAGAAGATGTATTTGCATTTGTAATATTTATGTATGCGTTATCAATTGCTCCAACATAGGCGCCAATATATGATATTGCATTTTCATTTTGACTACGGTCAACAATGATTGTGCCTTGTACCATTGTTAGACCATTTGATGCAATGATTGCACCATCATTATATCCACCTGTTGTCTTTATTTGACCTGCAAGCATACCGACATACAATGTTTCAAGCGTGCTTGAACTTGCCTCTGAAATGTCGATAGTAGAATTTTTGATAACAACACTGTCTAATGTGCCGGATAATATCTCAAACAATCCATAAGATTTGGTTTGTTCAGTAGTATTCAATTCATTTATAGTTAGGTTATAACCACTAATTGTATACTGTTCTTGATAATACTCATCGAACAACTCATATTCATATAGTCCTTTTAGTCCACCAGCAAACACACCAGCAAATAGACTGTCATTATATGTTCTAGTGAGTACAATATTGCCCGTTAAGACATAGTAATAAGTATTGACAAGAGTTGAGACTCCGTCAATTGTAGTTGATTTATAATCATTTTTGATATTCAAGAATTGTTGTGCAGTTTTGATTTGGAAAGGATATGCTTTTGTTCCGTCAGCAACAACAACTTTTATCTTTTTCAACAAAGTTGGCATACCATTTGCATCATAACTATCTGCACTTGCTACAACTATGTATCCCTCGCCTGCTTTTAGTCCTGTCACAGTCAAAAGATTGTTTGTAAGGATATTACTGTTATCAACACCTGCAATTTCCACAAATGTTGGATATGAATAAACAATAAGATTATTGTTAAATGCATCAACAGGGAAAGTCTCGAAAGTTATTTGTTGAGACAAATTTTGCCCCTGTTTTAATTCAATATAAATGCCGTTAGCATCCGTGTTTGTGACAATATTATCAATTTTTTGTGCATAATCAAGAGTGATTGTGTATGTTTTTGACAATGTTTCACATAGGTCAGTATCGCTGTATTGTTGAATACTAACACCCAATTGAATCAATATTGGAGAAGTGTATATTCTCTCTAAAATATATTCATATGACCAAGCAGTTGCGCTTTGGATTCGAATTATAGGATGAATCAAGTTTTCGCCATATACAATGCTTGCAACTTCTTGCCAATCTGCTATTAGTGAGATGTTGCCGTCTTGGTCATAATCAAACAACACGACCAAATCACCTATTGTGACGTTAACAGTTTCATATCCCGTTGTCTCATCACTATTTGGGATATCAACGGACCATACAACATAATCTTTATTTAGTATTTCATATCTTTTTGCAATAGATGTCTCATCATAATATCTAGCATCATATGTGAACCTAAAATCCGTCAAAGAATAATCATAATCAAACATTCCAAGACTTGATTTTTCATAAATAGTACCATTAGTCATTGTAACAGCAAAATCATGAATGACCTCATAAATATTGACAAAGAAATCTCTTTGCTTTTTGGTCATAATGACAGTTTTTCCGTCTTCACTCAAAGTATATCCTTGAACGGTTATTGTGACTTTTAGTGGATGTTCAGTATTGGTATATGAGCGGTCATACGTATAGAGTTTTCCATTACTCCAAGCAAGATAAGTGTGACTTTGAATATAAGCCTCATTTGCTGCATTCCATTCATAAAACTGCACTGTCACATCATTAGCATTCACTATTTTGCGTTGAGAAGCACCACCTGCCGTAGACACAAGATTGTATATATTGATAGGCAGTCCAATATTTTCAGGATTGGAGACATTAGAAGAACTATTTATAGATAGGTGCAATGCACTAATATAACTATCATTTACACTAGTTTCATATTCATACTCACTTTTTAACAAATATCCTTTGTATTGGGCCTCATTTGTAATATCAGTATAGACACCCAATAGTGGACTGTATATTACAACTTTTGTATTAATATTTTTGTCTCTAATAGAGTCATGTATTTGAAGAACAACCTCACCAGTTGCACCCTGGTCGTTTGCCATCACATAGATTTCTAATTTATTAAATACTATTGAGAATAACTTTTCGCCATACAAACTTATAATGTGTGTTGTTGTATCTCCGTCTTTTATACTACTAGATACTGACGCACCCGGAGTAGCTGTAATAAGCGAAAAGTTTGTGACCTCAACTCCAAGTTCGCTAGATAGCAGTGTCACAGGGTTGTTGCCTTGTTTACTAATATCAATGTATAACGAACTTGTTACTCCATAATCACCAATATTTTTATAAATTGCAACAGGTATTGACTTCTCATAAGTCATCATATACTTGTAATCATCATCTGTTGTTGCAGAAGGATTTGCACTTGGATTTAGGTCATAGTGAACGGTTACTTTTATCCACACTTTGTCATGGGCGATACTTTCAATCAAATCTCCTGTCACGTTGTGATAAACATACAATTGACTACCATTGATAATTTGCGTAGTAGAAGTCACCGGATTACCAAAATTGTCTACAATGAAAATATTGCCTCTTATTTCTTGATTAACATTTTCGTCAAATCCCAACTCGACTGTAAAATATATTCTATTTTTGACATTATCGCTTTCACTATCTGTGGTGATTCTTAATGGTGTAGCAAGATAATATGGTTCATTATCTAGTAAATCTAGCACATTTAGTTCTACTTTTTCTCCACTATCGCCAATTAATGACAACTCTGTATCACTAGAATATGCCATAATGGTTTCTGGGAAAGTTTTGACAATGACTTTGACTTTTATTTCAAAATTAAGAATATTTGGAAAATCTTTGTAAGTCACTCTAAAAGATAATTCGTCACTGCCTTGTCTATTAGTAAATATCCTAAATTGAGCAACATCATCATTTTCTAGTGGTGTGACAAAAGCAACAGGATTGTTTGTCCCATTATCCAAATATTTTGAACCATTTACAAGTTCAACATTGTATTTTCTATTGATATCATTGTCTTGGTCAAAAACAAATGAAAGCACTCTGTTATATAGTACTGTTGGCAAAGTCGAACTGTTGTCTGCAAGGACTACCGTCCAAACACCATTGTCATCTTTTCCAATAGTTGCTGGTTGTTCTGTCAAATTTTCTGCTTGCAAATCAACATCATTTATAGAAACCAAATCAACCAAATATATTTCTTTTACCGAACTGACTAGCTCGTTATTAAAATTGCTGACCACCCTGACATAAACACAAGGATAAGGATAATCATTACTTATATCATAAGGAATATTTGTCCCACTCACAACCCCGTCAACAATTTGAGACAAATCAATTTGTCTATCCATTTTAAGTGTGCCAGTACTTGACAATGACATATATGTATAGCCACCGTCGATTTCATTTCCTTCTTTATCTACAAAATAGTATGTCACATCTCTTTGGTTGGTACCATCTGGCTCAAATACCAATTGATTAGACAAATCAATGCTTCCACCATTTGGTATAGCGAGCACGTCATTAGCAAAATTGACGCTTTCTATCTTTTTATAAACATTTATGTATAATGTTTGGCTTTTGTTGCCTTCTTCCGTAAGGAATGTATATTTAGCATGTCCCAAAGATTTTGCAGTGAATGTATAGGTAGTCTTATATCCTTGCACGCTTTCTTCACAATCAACACAATCATCACCTTCATGGCTTAAAATGATTTTGTTGCTCACTCCATCGTCAACATTGGCAATTGTTGCAACGACATTTTTTGTACTCAAATCATTTTGAGTGTCGTCATTGGAAATAAAAAGGTCTATCGAAGATTCCGATAGCGAAAATGACATATTTTTATATGGGTCTCCACATCCTACAAGAACAGTGAGAGCACACATAATCATTACAAAAAATACCGACAGCTTCTTATACATAATTGTTCTCCATTTTTAGTATTACCAAACATTTTAGAAATATCGTAGTAATAGTGAAATATATTATATAATAATATATATCTAAACTCATTGTATTTTTTTTGTCAAAATATGTCAAACAAATTAATGTACAATGGACAAATAATAAAACATTTGGATACTACAATTTCATCTTCACCCTCAACAAAAATATTGTTACTTTATAACAAAAAGCACAATAAAAAATCATTGTGCCAACAAAGATTGTGTGATAATATAGTGTTGGAGAAAAATTATGCAATACGTTTTGAGCAGACTGAGAAAAGCCTGCGACCAGTACAATATGATTCAACCAAATGACAAAATCGCTGTCGGCGTCAGTGGAGGCAAAGACAGTACTCTTTTGTTGCTCGCACTGCATAGATATTCAAAATTTTCAAAAATCCAATTTAGTGTTGTTGGCATTACTATTGACAGTTTTGCTCATCCAGAGGATTTTGCTCCTATAAAAGAACTATGCGAAAAAGAAGGAATTGAGTATCACATTATACCAAGTGATATTTATAGGATTGTATTTGAAGACAGAAAAGAAAAAAATCCATGCAGTCTATGTAGCAAGTTGCGACGTGGCACTCTAAACACCGAAGCAATAAAACTTGGTTGCAACAAACTCGCACTTGGTCATACAAAAGAAGACGTCATAGACACATTCTTTCTATCTATGATATATGAAGGCAGACTAAATACATTCAAGCCAACCTCTTATATGTCAAGGACACAAATGGTAGTCATTCGTCCATTTATCTTTCTAGACGAACGCACAATATCCGGCAAAGCCAAAAGTCTAAATATCCCAATTGTTACATCGCGCTGTCCAGTCAACAAATTTACAAATAGAGAATTCGTTAGACAATACACAAACAAATTGCAAGAACATTTTGCTCCTGCAAAAGATAGAATATTCAGCGCAATCATAAGCGAAGACAGGTATAGTCTTTTTGACAAAAGATATATGTTTGATGACAATAATAATATCGATAATGATAAAAAATAAACAATGTGAGATGTAAAATTATTTTTGTTTTACATCTCGTTTTTTGTTTATTTTGACCTTTGTTCATACATCAATTTTGTTGCGTTGCCACCTCTTATATGCCGTACATCAAAATTGTGTTCTAGCACTTTTTTTACTTTTTTGTACAACCCTATATTGATATGTTTTAGCCTTTTTGATACATCAAGGTGGACTGTACTTTTGCTCACTCCAAACACTTTGCCTGCTTCTCTAATTGTACATTTATGCTTGATAATATATCTTGCAATATCTTCTTGTCTTGTCCTACTAAACAACATATTCACCTACCTTATATGTTATTTGTATGACTACAAAAGTATATAATATTACACATTTTTCTAAAATTCGACAAAGCAAAAAATATGACGTTTTTATATATTGCTTTTTGAAAATATAATTGTTATCAAAAATCCTTTACTCAAATTATAATAATAAGTATAATGTGAATGTATTGCAAATACATGGAGGACTTATGAATTCATTAGAAGAAATCAAAAAGATACTGGCAAATCAATTGAGCATAAAAGTGGAAAATATAAAACCAGAAAGTAGAATAGTTGAAGATTTGGGTGCAGACAGCCTAGATGTCGTTGAACTATTGATGATTCTTGAAGACGAAAAAGGTATTGTCGTTAGTGATGAACAGGCATCAAAATTAAAGACTGTACAAGACATTGCAAATCTTTTAGAAAATAAATAGTTAATTATTATTGTAAAACAAAAAAAATCACTTGCATAAGTGATTTTTTTATTGTCATTTTTATTTTGTGCCTAAATCAAGATAGTTGTTTGGGTCAACAGCAACTCCGTCTTTGAACACTGAGAATTGTAGTCTTGCGCCCAATTTTTCATTTTCTGCTGATGTGGTCGCAGAACCAATTTCTTGCCCTCTTTCAACTTTATCATTTTCTTGAACTTTTGGATTTTCGTCTAATGAAGCATATTTTGTCACCAATCCATTGTCATGTGTGATTGTAATAACTGTGCCATGCAAATAATCATTTGTGACACTTGTCACTGTGCCATCAAGGACTGCATATACACCACTGCCCTCACTCACACTCAAATCAACTGCTTTATGAGCCTCCCATTGATTAAGAGTCTCATTATACATTAGTTCTTTATCGCTAAAATCTTTGACTAATGTAAAGTTCATTACAGGATTATAGAATGTAGTTGTTGTAGTATTTGTTTCCTCAACCTGACTAGAATTTGATGCTGCGACTGTTCCTATGGCAATAGCAGTAGCCATAATAATCATTGCGACTACAATAAGTGCTATGTAGCCATATTTGACAAAATACTCTTTGACTTTCTCCCAAGTTATTTTTCTTTCCATATATCCTCCTTGTTATCAAACTATTGACACCTTTTATATGTTTTATACTAGAAACTATCTAAAATTAATGGATATCCTATTTTGATGTTGTTTATCCTATTGGCTATCATCAAATTGACCTTTTTGCCATCAACAACGACATGGTTTTGCAGCCTTGGACTATAATAATATTCCACACTCATTCCCTCGACCATTTCACTGCTTATTTTTTTTGCAAGTAGTTTAGACAAAATCATATACAAATCTTCTTGTTTTTGGATTATAATTGCCTCGCCTGCCACATCCGTCTGTTTCATCAAAACATCTTTCGCCTCTGTCATATCGCATTCAATTGAACCCGTTACATCAGTTGCGCTATAACAAATGTATTTCCCTTGTACATTTATCTCACACAAATTTGTGTATGGACAATAAGACAATGCCACAATAGTACATATTACAAATAAAAATACTGCCAATTTCTTCATAGTCAAATTATTCACTTTAATGCGTGTTTTCATACTATGACGCGTATTTTTCACTTGAAAAATAAAGAATTAATGAGCGAATATTGTAAAAAGATATACACAAAATAAACTATGAAAAAAATACTGTTATCTATTGTCTGTCTATTATTATGCGTTTTATGCATACAAAATAGTTTTGCCCTGCCACAAGAACTCATTGCAGAACAAAAAAATAATGACTTGTTAGTCATGCAATTTCTAGATGAATACACACAAAAAAACTATGAACAAGCATATTTAATCCTAAAAAATAACGATAATATTCTTGAATATAAAAATTTTGAAGAAGAAATCAATACAACACTGGATAAATACAAAGAAGAATTGATGATACTGGCACATGCTTACGAAAGAGAAGAAGATTATGATAGCGCTATTGCTCTACTTGAAGATAACTTAAAATTTTATCAAAATGACAAAGAATATAGCATTTTGCTTGGTAAATACAAAGGAATAAAAAGTGATTTACAACTTGTTGCGTATTCTGGGCCAATATATTCTGTCACAATACGTCCATTGCTTGCATTCCCACAATATGCATTTACTACAAAAAATCCAAATTATAACGACCTTGACAAATATTTCATTACACCAAACGAATATAAAAATATAATATACCAACTTTACCAAAATGATTTCATTTTGATTAATTCAAATGACGCTATGAACCAAAATCTAAAATTGCCAGCAAATAAAAAGCCTATTCTTATGTGTTACGACAATGTTTGCTATGGTACAGATTATAGATGCCAAATAGATAGATTAATCATCAATAGAGATGACTCTATTGCCACATATACAGGCAAAAAAAGTATTCGTGATAGAATTAGCATAGACAACGAATTTGTGCCAATATTGGAAGATTTTTTGTTGTCACATCCAGATTTTAGTTTCAAAAATGCACGTGGTGTTATATATCTTTCTGGACAAAACGGTATATTAGGATATAAAACGCAAAAAAATAACGCTAATTATAAATTTGAAATCAAACAAGCAAGCAGGGTTGTTGACAAATTAAAAGCACTAGGATGGGAGTTCGGCTCTAATGGATATTCTTATGAAAATATGAATACTGCAACAAATGTTGAATTTTCTAAAAATATATTTAATTTTTCCAAAGAAGTCGAGAATATTGTAGGCAAAGTAAACTCTTATCTATGTGCTAGTGACAATTTTGACATAACAAATGAAAACTATAATTTATTGAAAGAAAATTACAATCTTTGTATAAACTATGGCGACAAAATGGGCTTTGATAATGGTATATTGCACTCAATATTGATAGGTGGTCAAACAATTAGAGAAAATACAACAATTGACGAATTGTTGTTTGATACAAACTTAATATACGACCACACAAATCGTCTAATCGAGTACAAAAAAAATAAGTGAGAAATCACTTATTTTTTTCCAGTCTTTTGAGTTTACGTTTTTCCTGTCTGCGAGCCACTCTTTCCTCTCTGGTGTCGCGTCTTTTGTTTCCAATAACAAAATCATAGAGTATAACAACAAATCCTTGTAATAGATATATATAGTATGAGAAAAATCTATAAATAAGCATTGCCCAAAACAACGTTCCATCAGTAAATAAGCTACTAAATAGTGCATTAAATGACAATTCAACAACACCTGCTCCACCTGGGAATGGAATAATATGTGCCACAAGGTCACAAAGCATTATTCTGGCAAAAATCTCCCAAAATGAAACAATAGGATTTGGTATCATAGCAAGATAGATAAAATATGGTATCAATGCTTTTAAGAAAAATGAACCAACTGACAACAAAAATACACTAATAGATACGAACCAATCTTTTGTAAAGTAAATCATACTTTTTTGATATTCGTATACATGTCTCATTATCTTTGTAAATGTTTCTTCATAGTTCTTGACTAAATGCATTTTATGGCCAAGTTTGAGAGTCGCCATGACAAGTTTTGGCGCTATTTTCTTACTTGTAGACAATATTATAATACCGACTATTAACAGCACTATTGCTACCAAAGAAATAATAGAAATAATGTAAACAATATTTGATTCTGTGCTAAAATTATCAAAAATTTTGATATTGCAAAGCAAAACTACAATGGCCGTTAGTACAAAGGCAATTTGGTTGAAGAAAAGTCTTGCAATTGGTATACTTGTTGCTACACTAGGTTTGATGTGTCTAGTTGACAAGTAATATATCATAAATGGTTGACCACCCACGCTCATAGGAGTGATTGAATCATAGTACTTTTCTGTTGCTGTGCTTTTGTAGGATATAATTGGCATTATGCGTTTAGTCGATTTTCTAATTAAAATGTATGTTCTTAAAGAATCTGCAAGCATTATTGCCACAAACATTAAAGCAGCAAATACAATATACCTTAGTCCCACATGTCCAAGAAAAGCATCTCCAATGGACGTAACACCGTCTTTATTAAGTTGTACGACCAAAATTATAACAAGGACTACAAGATTCAAAAGGAAAAAAGAGATATTGAATATCTTTGTTTTTTTGCTCTTTTGCTCTTTAATTTTTTCACTTGCTTCGTCAATTATTTTTGAGTCAGCAACTTGAACTTTAATAATATCATCATTGTCCGGCATCAATTTGTCATTGTCAACGACAAACTCTTTTTCCCATGATGATTTATCATCTTTATTTTTCATTTTGCCCTCGAATATTTGTAGTACAATTTATTGTATAGTATAAAATTTTGAGTGTCAAACAAATTGCCTACTGTTATAAATATTCCCTATATTTATAGTAAAATGCATTAAATTTTGATTAGAACAATAAAAAAAGAGCATGCGCTCTTTTTTATTTCCATAGACTTTCCATACGATAATAGTATGTTGTGATTTCGATACCTTTTTCCTTCATTTCGATTTTTGCATTTGACAAACGAACATTAAGTTCAGTCGAGCTGTCTGGTTGTGTAAATGATGAATTGGCGAGTTCATCAAAATATGATTTTTCACTCAATGGGTATATTCTGGTTTCCCACAATTTTTGAGCAGATATACCATTGTTTTTTATTGAAATTGGGTCAATAATGTTTCTCACTCCACCAAGATTGAAAAGGATATGGACACCATATTCACTGACTACATATGTCATATTCCCGCCATTTGCATTTTGAGAATAAAGTGTTCTAGCACCATCAGCAAATTGTTCAACAAGTTTATTATCCCCGTCTGCCTCATCTACTGGCACAACATATCCAAATGATGCATTTTGGCTGCCACTATTTGGGTCTGAATAATCATAAATAAAGTCATTAAATGCATCTGCCTTATTATATAATGTACTTTGCGT
>CALWPI010000020.1 GCA_944383385.1 uncultured Clostridia bacterium | reverse complement strand
CCTATACTTGTATTCAAAGAAGGGGTCCTTACATGTGGCAAAAAGACTTTGGGTATGGCAAATGCCATGGTCGAGATGATAAAATCTATTCCTGCCACAGTTAAAAAAATATATGTGGCTTATGTCGACCACAGCAATTTGCTCGAAACTTTTAAGGAAAAGGTAAAAGCAAAATTTCCAACCGTACCAATGGACGTCGGGGAAATATCTCCTGTTGTCGGCAGTCACGTGGGTCCTGGCGCTCTTGGGGTTGCGTATATTGACGCATAGTCAATTTGCACAAAAATAAACAAAAATTACTAAAAATTGCGTCATTTTATCAAAAAAATGCATATTTTATGCAAATTGGGTATTGACTAATTGACAAAAGTACATTAAACTATAATTGCATTTTATATTAATAAAATGTTTTCCATTTTTATTTACCTATATATTTATAGAGCAAAAAGCACCACTTTACCTTGGTGCTTTTTGCTTTTTTCATATAAACCTTGTTTTTTAGTTGTGATTTTGAATTAAATTTTAATAATTATATTGTTTAATCAGTCTCATGACTTTAATTTTCATCATTTTCTCCAATAGAAACAATATGTGACGCATATTTACTATCGCCAAAATTGTTGTCTTGCGTAAATATTTTGGTATATGTGTCTTTGGCTTCTATCAAAAACTGTTTGAGCATACTGTATCGCACTTGTGTATAATTGTTGTGGACCATTGCTCCAATATTTTTCTTATTGCCTACAAGCACGACCATTTTCTTTGCTCGTGTCACTGCTGTATACAATAAATTGCGCGTAAGGAGCATATATGCCCCACTAACCACCGGAATAATGACGACATCAAATTCACTGCCTTGACTCTTGTGAATAGTGATTGCATAACTCAAAACTATTTCGCTCAAATCTGTTACAAGATATCTTGCTATTCTACCATCTTCAAACTCAATAGTTGTTTCTTTGGTTGCTCGGTCAATGTGTGAGATTATACCAATGTCACCATTGAACACACCTGTGCCGCGCTCTGTTCCTTTCATCCACTCTCTTTCATAATTGTTGCTCGTTTGCATAACACGGTCGCCTTCCCTAAAACACACATTGTCACCAAAAGACGCTTCATTTTTTGTAATGCTGGCAGGATTGATTGTGTTTTGCAAATGTTTGTTTATATTCTCAACACCACACACACCTGCTTTCATTGGCGCTAAAACCTGTATCTTTGATGTATCACAATGTAAATATGCCGGTATTCTTTTTGTAACAAGTCCAACTATACTATTTAGCATATCTTGACCGTCGCTGAATTCTTCATAGAAAAAGTCTGTGCTTTTATTGTCTAAAATTGGCATTTTCCCATTATTGATTAAATGAGCATTTGTCACAATCAACGATTTATTGTCTTGACGATATATATGAGTTAGCGCAACATATGGGATGCATCCACTAGACAAAATGTCGCTCAGCACATTCCCAGCCCCCACACTTGGCAACTGGTCCTTATCTCCTACAAGAATGAGCCTACATTCATTTTTTAGTGCTCGTAACAAATAATATGCTAATTGGACATCTACCATACTGACTTCATCAACAATTACTACATCAAAAGGCATTTTGTTGCCTGCGTTATAAAAAAACATATTTGGATTGTTGTAGTCTACACCAAGTGCTCTATGAATGGTACTCGCGTCTTCGCCTGTGCTTTCTGCGAGACGTTTGCCTGCGCGTCCAGTTGGTGCAAGCAGTCGCACATTTTTGCCCATACCCTTGAATATATTGAGAATACATTTGATTATTGTTGTTTTGCCTGTGCCCGGCCCACCAGTGATAACACACACACCATTGTTCACAGCAAGAGACACTGCGTCTTTTTGTGTGTCGTGCATCTTGATATGAGAAAATGTCTCAAACATCTCTATGTCTTTTGACACATCGATATTTGGCAGTTTTTTACACATCAAATTATTTAGCAGCGTTGCGACTTTTCTTTCTGTATTATACAGTGAATACGTCATAATGGCTTTGGTGTTTTCGACTTCTATTTCTTTCAATATCAAAGCCATACACATGTCACTTAAAATCTTCTCAACTACATTTTTGTCACATTCTATCTTTAATAATGAGTCTAACTCTTCCAGCAAATTTTCTTTTGGAATATAAGTATTGCCCGTCTTTTCGCTATTGTCTTTTACGATATGTTGCAGTCCAGCTCTTATTCTATACTCACTGTCAGCAGCAATTCCCATAGATTGAGCAACCCTATCTGCTGTTGCAAATCCCACACCCGTGACGTCTTCAACCAATTTATATGGATTAGTCTGCAAAATAATTGGCGTTCTGTCTTGATAAGTGTTGTATATTTTTAGAGCCAAATTTGTAGAGATGTTATACTTTTGCATCATCATAATTGTGTCTTGCATTTGTTTAACTCCTGCAAATGACCCCAATATATCTTCAAGTTTGTTTTTGCTAATTCCCTTTACTTCGAGTAATCTTTGTGGATTGTAGTCTATAATATCAAGTGTGGCTTTACCAAAATGTTTGACAATGTTTTGTGCTGTAATTGGACCAACGCCACGAATTAGTCCACTCGACAAAAACTTGACAATACCTTCTTCCGTATTTGGTGGAGTTATTTTGACTGAATCTGCCTTGAACTGTTCTCCATACTTGTTGTGTTTTATAAACTTGCCAACAAGTTCGACATTTTCCCCTTCGCTAATTTGTGGAAACTTGCCAACAGCAGTCACCATTTCATTGTTGTAATCAATAATAACTACACTATATCCGTTTTCTGGATTTCTAAAAATTATTTCTTCTACAATTCCACTGATTATCATAAAGTCACCTATTAATATATTATCACTTTTACAATTTTTTTCCAAAGATATAGAACAATTGTTTTGTAAAAACATAAATTAACATTCATTTTTATCATTTTGGGTATTGAAAACCTTGTCGAATTGTAGTAATCTAATATTGTTATAGGAGCAATACATGGATTACAAAGAAAAACCACTTAAAGTATTAGAAGATAAAAAAAATTTATATTACATTTACCAAGCAACTGTATATAAAATAGCAAAAAAAGATGTTGATAAGAAAAATTTGCTTACTTGCGTCTTATCACATGGAACACCATACAACAGTGCTCTTGATTTTTTCAAACAAAATGCAGCCAGCCTTGAAAAAGGGGAAAACAAGGCAGGGAAAAAAGTTTTTCGTTTGGGTTCTTACACAATGTATCCAAATCTCTTTATTTCTACAATATACAAAGCATATCATACTTTGTCAAAAGAGGCTTATCAAACATTGATTGACAGCCCAAATTGGCTAACAGCATTTTCTCAATATAACCATTTTGTAAAACTAAACAAAGATACTAGATTGAAAAGCAAAGCACAAGTTGATATTATTAAGAAATTCTCTTCACTCGAATATTGCATGCCAAACAAAGACGGGTCATTGCCAAAATCAGGCGACCTTCCTGACTATGACGAAATTCCTTATGCCTTTGACCCAGACACAACGCGTAATTTAATCACAACAGACGATGTGAAAGAAGCTATTGAGGCCATAGACAAACTGTATCCTCAAAAGATAAACGCAAGATATTATTTGTACGAAGCTGCAATGCATGCAAAATATATGTTTAATAACATTGATAAATTGGCAGGCTACATAATGCATAGACCAACTCATTCAATGTATGTGTATGACATAAACGGCAAATTGGTAGGATACTATACAAATTTATCAAAAGTAAAATTTTGCAATTTTGACGAAATAGATGAAGATGAATTGTTAGCATCTTCATTCGTTGATAAAAATGCTGTGAATACTTTATACAGATATTTGGAAAACAACCCTTTTGCAAACATTTTTGATGATGATTATAATGATGACAACGGTGGCAACCACTATCCACAAGCATAATATTGTCATAAACGTTTGAGTTTGTGACAATATGTCATCATTTTGTGATAAATAGACGAATATGCGTCTATTTTTTGAATTTATTATATAGAATTATTGTCATATAATGTTTTTACATAAAATACTATTGACACACATATCTAAAAATGTCGAAAATCGTTATAAAATAAACAAGTGACTATTTACAGTAGATACAAATTATGATAAAATTGTGTTAGGAGTTGAATATGCCTATTAAAAAAATTGATTTGAAAAAAAATAATTTCAAAATTATTTTGATGCAAGCAAATGAGTTTACAACATTGCCCGAACAGGAGAAGATGCTTGTTGCAAGAAACTATATGCGTCAATTAATATCCGAAAACAATAAGGATATCAATCACATTTTGTCTATTATTGCAAAGCAAAGTAATATGAAAGATGCCAAATTTGGCTATCCAAAAATGATGAGTGAGTTTGGAAAGTTGTTTTTGTTTTGTGGCAGTAATGATATGGACCATTTATATGACGTTTTAGAAAATGTAAATGTCAATTCCACAAGTCCTAAAAAAATGGTTGATTACATGGACTTGTACACATTATATTGTTTTAATGAAGTACAAAAACATTTTGTTTATATTTTGTCTCAAACCAATTTTGCTAGTTTCAAAGACTTCAAAAGCATTTCACAGTTTTTACTTACCAATGTTTTCCCACGATTTACTAATAAATTGTCTCGTGACGAATTCACAAACAGCAATTTGTCTTATACAAAATTTCCAGGGAAATATAACGCTCTTGATTTTGATTTGCCAAAGATAAGAGAGAGTGACAATTATATTACAAATTACGATAAAGTATTTTTTAAGAGTGAAAAATTGTCTTATGACTCCACAAGTATTGAAGGAAACAAAGTCATTATAAAAAATGTGAGTGACACAAGAAATAAATTGAAAGAAAATCGAACAGATGATTTTGACTACACAAAACCTATTGTCACAATATCACCTGTTGAAAAACACATACAAATGTATATCAAGTCGTATATGGCAAAACTTATTACCGAAGACATGCAATTGCCAAAACGCCAACGCGTGCAGCCATATGAAGTGTTGATTGATTTTTATCCACAGGACATAAGTTACACCATGAAAAGACAACAATATTTTGATTTTTGCGTACAATCAAATCCTTACTATAAAGATGAAAAACAAAGTCAGGCACAAAAAGAACGTTATAAAAGAGAAAGAGAATTTGAAGAAGCTGAACAAAAATCAATATTGCAATACAATGGCAAAGATTATTATCTAGACCAATCTGGTAGATTTATTACAAGCGAAGAAGAGTTTCCTCTTGATAGGTGGGTGTCACATCCTTACGACGAGGTATTTACCTACCATGGCACAAAAGACATATATTTGGGCGATATCAAAATAGGACAACTAAATCATGACGGAGAATATGAATATACAGATTATTACACCGTCGAAGACGAATATGAAGAAAAATAAAAAAAGAAAAAAGACACTGTTGTGTCTTTTTTTATTTTAACAAGTCACTATAATCAATGCCCATTGCTTTTCTTACTTTTTGAAGTGTATGTTGAGCATCTTTTCTTGCTTTTTTGCCACCTTCAACCAACATATTATACACTTCATCTTTTCTTTGTTCGTAATATGCTCGTCTTTGTCTAAATGGCTCTAAAATATTGTTGATGACCTCAACCAACACTTTTTTGACTTTGACATCTCCCAGTCCACCTTTTGAGTAATGTGCTTTCATCTGGTCAAGAGTGTCATATTCAATCGAATATTTTTTGATATCTTCGTCTGTTGCTAGTGCGTCAAGATAAGTAAACACTGTATTCCCTTCAACTTGTCCTGGATCACTAGCCTTTATGTGATTTGGGTCGGTATACATACTCATCACTTTTTGTTTGACCGTTTGTGCATCATCGCTCAAATAAATACAATTATCAAGTGATTTGCTCATTTTATTTTTTCCGTCAATACCTACAAGTCTACCACGACTTTTTTTCTCAGGTAAAAGTGCGTTTGGCTCGACTAGTGTTTCGCCATACAAATTATTGAAAGCCCTTACAATTTCTCTTGTTTGTTCAATCATTGGTAGTTGGTCTTCGCCAACTGGCACAATATTAGAGCCAAAAGCAGTAATATCTGCTGCCTGACTAATTGGATACAAAGCAAATCCCACAGGAAGACTTTTCCCGTGCTTTTCCTTCTCTGCCATTTCTTCTTTGACTGTTGGATTTCTCAACACTCTTGCAAGTGTCACAACATTCATATAATAACACGTCAGTTCCGTCAGTTCCGGTACTTGTGATTGTATAAATATTGTTACTTTGTTTGGGTCAAGCCCAACTGACAAATAATCAAGAGCAACATTCATAATGCTTTCTCTAATTTTTGCAACGTTGTCGCTATTGTCTCCTAGTGCTTGTGTGTCTGCAATCATTATATAAAACTTTTCATAATCGCCTTTATTTTGTAGTTCTATCCTTCTCATCAGTGACCCTACGTAATGTCCAAGATGCAATTTGCCAGTTGGACGGTCACCTGTCAATAGTATGTTTGTCATATCTAGCCCCTTTGTTATATTTTATATTTTTGTTATGTTTGCGTCAAATTATTTGCTATCTAAATGACGCAAAAAAAAAGTGTCGCTTGTAGCAACACTTTTTATCTTTTATACTGCATATGCGTATACATCGTTGGATACTGTACTCGAAACTACATAAGATGTAACTGCTTCAGTTTCTCCTTCTGTTGACGTTTCTGTCTCGCCTGTTTCTCCACCAGTCTCCCCCGTTTCTTCACCTTCTGTTTCTTCACCTGTTATTTTATCTGCCCAATCTGTCACCATGCCTGCAACGTTGTCTGTGACCCATGGGTCAAGATATTTGTAAATGCCAGCTGTGATTGTTGTATGTTCTTTTATCCAATTCTCTGGTTTTGCCAATCCAAAACTTGAACATAGTGATACTACTCCAAGTGCGACGGCAACAACTAGCGCACCCTTCACTGCTCCAAATAGGAATCCTAGTGCTCTATTGAGTCCAGAAATTGCTGATGAATTTGCTGTGACTGAATCAAAGAGTTTTGAGAGTAGCCAAATTGCAACTTTGATAAGTATCCAAACAAGCAACATACTGGCAAGGAATGTAATAAGTGACGCAATCTTTTCTCTTGAAAATCCTGCAAGTCCTTCTTCTGTCACTCCCCAACTGCCAAGCATTTTGCCAAACAATTCGTTTAGTTTGAACCAACTATTCAAAAGTGATGCTACATATTTTGCAAGGAAGTATGCGATAACCAATGAAATAAGTGAACTAAAAATTGATAAAACACTATCCACAAATCCCTTTGCAATACCTATGATAGCAAATACAACTATTATTGCTATAAGTACAATGTCTAACCACATAATGAAATCTCCTTATGTACATTTTCTAGTTATATAATACCATACATTTTTTAATTTGTCACTAAATATAAAAAAATATATATGTATTTTTTTGATTATGCAACAAAAAATGGGTAATAATGGCTATATATGAATAATTTTATGAATTTTGATGATGTCAATATCACAAATATTGGACAAATTGTTGATTTTATGTCTAATATTCTAAAAAATTTCAATCAAAAACCTGTTTTAGTTGGTGTTGGTAATCACAATATTATAGTGGATAAACTTGGATATGAAACTGCAAAAAAATGTATTTCTCACTATAATATCCCAATATCTGTCTATGGTGTACAAACAGAAATTGTCCCACAAACACTCGATAGTTATATCAAATTTTTATCTTTTTTACCCCACCCCAAAATCGTTGTTGACAGTGCCATAGGCAGTGTGCTTGGGCGCGTGACAATATCTTGCTCTCCTGCCACCGTTAGTTGTTTGTCTTCTCCAAAAACATTTGGGGATGTCTCTATTTTGATAACCACAGTAACTAAAAACAATAATATTTCAACGCTAGATATCATAAAAATAAGTGATTTACTCTCTTACGCAATTAGTCAAGCAGTAGACAATGTGTTTGCCTAAAAAATTTGTACAAGCGCTAAATTGTAGCAATAATACCATTCATTAGACACAAAAACATAAATTGTCTAAATAATATATTATTATAATTTTATTTTATTGCTATACAAATAAACAACTTTATGATAGAATTATAGAGCATTACAAAATTGGAGGATATATTTTTGGACAATAATAAAAAGAAAAAATCAACAGGTGGGATACTCTCAATCATTACGCTTATCGCACTTGTTATTATAGTTATATTTATTGCAAGCCAACCAAATTATGGCAAAAGAATTAGCACAACTGAATTTCAAGAAATGGTGACAAATGGCGAAGTCAGTGATGTTTATGCGCAAGGTGGTACTGCAATCATTCGTGTAGTTGACAGTTCAATTACTGACGCTCAATGGAAAAAACGTGCTGACTACTATGTAACATATACTGATGTTAGTATCATTTTTGAAATCGTAGACAACTATAACAATAGCGACCCTGCTCCTGAAATCAAAATCAATTTTGACAACCAAGTGCAAGGCGAAAGTTGGGTATCTGCTGTCGTTCCATACATTAGTCTAATCATTATGATTGTATTAGTCTATATGTTCTATCGTATGATAAGAAACGCAAGTCGTGGCAATGGAGCAATGAGTTTTGGCAAAAGCAAGGCAAGAGTCGAAAAACCAAATGTAAAATTTGCTGACGTTGCTGGTGCAGATGAAGAAAAAGAAGAAACAAGAGAAATAGTAGAATTTTTGAAAAATCCACAAAAGTTCCGTGCTGTTGGCGCTAGAATACCAAAAGGTGTGTTGCTGGTAGGTCCACCTGGAACTGGTAAAACATTGCTGGCAAAAGCAGTTGCTGGCGAAAGCAATGTACCATTCTTCTCAATATCTGGTAGTGATTTTGTCGAACTATATGTCGGTGTGGGTGCTAGTCGTGTTAGGGATTTGTTCGACACTGCAAAAAGAAATGCGCCATGTATTGTGTTTATTGATGAAATAGATGCAGTTGGCCGTCAAAGAGGTGCTGGCCTTGGTGGCGGAAACGATGAACGTGAACAAACTCTCAATCAATTGCTTGTAGAAATGGACGGATTCCAAGGAAACACAGGAATAATCGTGCTTGCTGCAACCAACCGTGCAGACGTTTTGGACCCTGCTCTCCTTCGTCCAGGTAGATTTGATAGACAAATATATGTCAATGTGCCTGATGTCAAAGGTCGTGAAGGCATCATGAAAATTCACGCAAAAAACAAGCCTATTGACAAAGACGTTGACTTCACTGCAATCGCAAGACTGACAAGTGGTTTTACTGGTGCAGATATAGAAAACTTCTTAAACGAAGCTGCAATTTTGGCAGCAAGAAACAATCGCGCCACAATCACAATGGAAGATATCACCGAAGGTATCAATAAAGTGACAATGGGACCACAAAAGAAGAGTTGGGTGGTCACTGAAAGAGACAAGAAAAATACTGCATATCACGAATCTGGTCACGCAATCCTTGCAAAACTCTTGGATGCTGGCGAAACTGTGCACGAAGTATCAATTATACCACGTGGTATGGCTGGTGGATACACTTCGATGCGCGATACAGATGATGAAAAATATTACACAAAAGACAAACTCCTAAACAAAATATCTATTGCAATGGGTGGTAGAATTGCTGAAGAAATGATTTTTGGCGAGACAACCACAGGTGCTGCAAATGATATAAAACAAGCAACAAAGATTGCTCACAAAATGGTAACTGAATGGGGCATGAGTGAGTTGGGCTTTGTCAACTACGGTTCAGAAAATGAAGTGTTTATTGGCAGAGATTATCAAAAACAAACTGCTTATTCCGAAGCAACTTCTGCAAAAATTGACCAAGAGGTATCTAAAATCATTGACGGATGCTATGCTCGTGCAAAGAAAACTCTTGAAGATAATAGACAAATCCTTGAAAACATGGCACAACTTTTGTTAGAAAAAGAAACAATCTATACTGACGAAGTAGACATGTTAATAAAAGGCGTTGACCCAAAAGAAGTGGCAAAGTCTATTGACAAAAAAGAAAAAACTAGAAAGAGAAAAGAAGAAAAAATCAAAAAAGAACAAGAAATAGAGCAAGCAAAAAAATTGCAACAAGTAAAATTGCAAGCAGCAACTGCGCTAAACAAAGCCGGCATTTTGTCTACAAGTGAACTTGAAATGATAAAAAAGGAAGTCAATGCAACGGGATTGTTGGAAAATAAACAAACTAAAAAGGTTGTAAAGAAAAAAGAAAAAACAGCCCCAAAAACAACAGAAAGTGCTGAAACAGAAAATGTAAAGAGCGAAACCCCAAAACAAGAAAACAAAGACGAGTCAAAAGATTCATCAAACAAAGATGAACAAGAATAATTGCTTTGACAAAATAAAAAAATTTTTGTAATATTATTTTTGTAATAGACGAAATATAAATAACTTATAAAAGGATATATTATGAATAGAACTAAAAAAATATTATCAATAATCGCGTTATCTTTTATAGGACTACTTGCAATCGCAACTATTGTTCTTGCAATTGTACCAAGCAGTTTTGATAAAGGAATTATCCCAAGCAATCCTATCACTGTCACAGTTTACACTACTGATAATGACACATTGTTTGCACAAGATAACGATAAGTATAACGAACTGATAGATTTGGTCGACAATTCCTTTAAGGAGAGCACGCTCTCTGCCCTATTCCAAGGAGCATATGGATTTGAGAACGAAGTCCAAACATCTGTTTCTTCAACAACAATTTCTAGTGTCAAAACAAATTATGCTATTCAATTAGATTATGGTACAACAAATGACTATACTCTAAAAATAAACAACAAAGAGTATACTTATGGTGCAAATAACAACAAGACAGTCAAATTTGACTCTGTCCTATTTGCAGTAAATGATACAAACAACCTAAGTTCAGTCACTGTTTACCTTCTAAATGACGGGTCTGCAACAGGTTCTGTTACTATTCAAGCAAAACAAACAAAGTTGTATGATTATTTGACAAATCTAAAATTTTAATAACAACAAAAAAGGTCTCACAATTGTGGGACTTTTTTCTTCGTTGTTTTGATTATAAGTAATCTCTTATTTGGTATTTTTATCTTTATTTGATTTTTTCAACATTTTAGATTTTGTTTTGTTTGAAATAATAGAGCGAAGCATAATAATATCTGTTTCGGCCATATTCCTTTTGTCTACTACAAAAACAGAGATATCATTTTGTGCGAGCAAAAACAAATCTTTTGTTTCGTATGATTTTTTGATAGCATTGTATGGGACTCGTGCTTTGGCTTGTTGAGTATTGCTTATCATCTCTGCATCAAATCCGTCAGCGTCAAAATCGTATTTGTAAACAAAATTGTTATCTACAATTTGTTTTTGTTTTTTCTTGCCAACAAAATACGCCGCAACAACAATCACGTCACACACAAGAACAATACCACCACACACATAACATAGCGTAAGTAAAGATTTATCCAAAAAACTTGCAGCGATTATTATTAGTATCATAAAAATATTTATAAACACAATAGGCAATAATCTCAATCTAAAAAATATATATTGATTCATTTTGTGAACAACAAATGAATCCAATTTTGTTTCGTTATTTATCATACAGTCCTTCCTTATTGCTATTTTATCACACACACAATGCCAAATCAAACAAGTAACAATAATAGTTTATGCATTATTCTATTGTATTTAACTAAAAAATTATCTAATTGAAATATTGTAATAATTAAAATATGTATGTTTTACTATTACAATTTTTTATTGTACTAATATAGTAATACGATAGCGTTTTCCATTAGCCAAAGTAACAAAAAACACCTATTGTTTCCAATAGATGTGTTTGGCGCGGAGAATAGGATTTGAACCTACGGAACCTGTTACAGTTCGCACGCTTTCCAAGCGTGTGCCTTAAACCACTCGACCATCTCCGCATAAAAATTTTTGCATATTCATTGTAACAAAAACATTTTGTTTTTGCAATAACTTTTATATATATTTGGTCTTTTGTGGTGCGCTGTTTTTTAATGTAGTTTTATTAACCATATTATGTGTGCTTATTTTGTTATACTAAATTCTAATGTTTTACTTTTGCATAAAAAATTTTTATTCATTGTAAAATGAAAAAAGGTTGCATTTGCAACCATTTTTAGTTATTCCAATTCCAGTCACTTACTTCTGGCATATCAACGCCATATTCAACAATATATTTTGCGTGTTCGTTGAGTTTATAATTCATTTCCTTTGCAACAGCATCTTTTGTCTCTTGTGGCAAATCAAGATAACGCAATGCTTTGAGCACCAAATGATATCTGTCTATATGATTTCTCACTCTCATATCAAATGGTGTTGTGATTGTCCCTTCTTCTCTATATCCTGCAACATGCAAATTTCTATTTGTTCTGTTGTATGTTAGTTGATGTATAAGTTGTGGATATCCATGGAAGTTGAAGATAATTGGCTTGTCCTTTGTAAACAAATCGTCATATTCCTTGTCTGTCATTCCATGTGGATGAGTAGAATTTGAGACTAGTTTCATCAAATCAACTACGTTTACAAATCTAACATTTAGTGTTGGCAAATATTTTTTAAGAAGAGTAATCATGGCAAGGGCTTCGAGTGTTGGCGTATCCCCACAACCAACAACGACAAGGTCTGGATTTTTTGTATCATTCATTCCTGCCCACGTCCATTCGCTTGCGCCTTTTGCACAATGTGTCTTTGCCTCATCCATAGTAAGCCATTGATATGATGGATGTTTTGATGCAACAATTACATTTACATAGTTTTTGCTCTTTGCACAGTGGTCATAACAAGAAATCAAACAGTTTGCGTCTGCTGGTAAATACATTCTAACAACATCTGCCTTTTTGTTGTTAATATGGTCCAAAAATCCTGGGTCTTGATGTGTAAATCCGTTGTGGTCTTGTTGCCAAACGTGACTTGTCAAAATCAAATTGAGTGAAGATATTGGTGCACGCCAACTAATTTCATTGCATACTTTGAGCCATTTTGCGTGTTGTGCAACCATACTGTCTATTACTCTAATAAATGCTTCGTAACTGTCAAACATTCCGTGTCTGCCGGTTAGTAAATACCCTTCAAGCCAGCCTTCACACATATGCTCTGACAAATAAGAATCCATGATTCTGCCATCAAAAGATAGTTTGTCATCTGTTGGCAATATTGTCGCATTAAATCCACGATTTTCTACCTCAAACGCTCTGTACAACCTATTGCTCATTGCCTCATCTGGACTGAAAATTCTATAGTTTTTATTCTCTTTATTTAGTGTAAACAAGTCTCTTATATATCCACCAAGTTCGAGCATATCTTGCGTCTTTACTGTGCCATGTCCTTCAAATTTGACAGCATAGTCATCAATATTTGGAGTAATCAAATCTTTGAGCAAGCGTCCACCGTTTGCATATGGACTTGCACTTATTCTCTTGTCTCCCTTTGGTAATATTTCCAAAATGTCGGCACGTAATTTATAATTTTCGTCAAACAATTCATCAGCATTATAACTTAATAACCACTTTTTCAATATCTCCAAATTTTCTGGTTTGTCCATATTGACAGGTATTTGATGCGCTCTAAAACTATTTTCAATTTGCAGTCCATCAACTTGTTTTGGACCCGTCCAACCCTTTGGTGTACGCAAAACAATCATTGGCCAGATTTTTTTAGAATAATCTTTGTTTTCACGTGTCCTTCTTTGAATATCTTTGATGTCTTCTATGCACTTGTCCATTGCTTTTGCCATAGCGCTGTGCATAGTCATAGGGTCGTCCCCTTCTACAAAGTATGGTGAATATCCATACCCTTCAAACAATTTTTTCAGTTCGTCTTTTGGCAGTCTAGAAAGAAGTGTTGGGTTGTTGATTTTGTATCCATTTAGATGCAATATTGGAAGAACTGCTCCGTCTGTTGCTGGATTGATAAATTTGTTGCCGTGCCATGATGTTGCAAGTGGGCCTGTTTCTGCCTCGCCGTCACCAACAATAACAGTGGCTATCAAATTTGGATTATCAAATACAGCGCCAAATGCATGTGCAAGTGAATATCCAAGTTCTCCACCTTCATTTATTGAACCCGGTGTTTCTGGCACACAATGTGAGCCAATCCCTCCTGGGAAAGAAAACTGTTTGCATAGTCTTGCCATACCATCATGGTCTTGCGATATCTTTGGATAATACTCACTATATGTGCCTTCCAAATAACTATTTGCAACAAAGAAATTGCCACCATGTCCTGGTCCTGACAACAAAATCATATCAAGGTCATATTTTGTAATAACACGATTGCAATGAGCATATACAAAGTTTTGGCCAGGCACTGTTCCCCAGTGTCCAACTAGTTTTTTCTTAACATCATCCATGCACAACTCATGGTCACGCAAAAGTGGATTGTCAAGTAGATATAATTGTGCTGCAGACAAATAATTTGCTGCTCTAAAATATTCGTTTAGTTTTGTAAAATATTCTTTTGTAGAAAACTTATCATCGTTTGCCATATATTACCACCTTATGTAATATATTATACTCAAAACGCCATTAGAATAAAAGCAATAATACCATGGTTGTGATTTTTATAAAAATCTACAAATTTACTCTTTTTTTCTAAAAATATTGTTAATATGACTTTTTTGCGAACAAACAAAAAGCGACCATTTTAGGTCGCTTTTATACTTATTCCCATTCCATTGACTCTTTTTCTAGCAAATCGCGTCTTTTACGTTCTTTATTTTTGTTTTTTATTCGTTTGCGTTTTTCATTTTTATACTTTCTTATTTCATGACGTTCTAGACTTTCGATGATTTTTTCTTGAACGCTCTTTTTTACTTGTCTCTCACTCTCTCCCGTGATTTGCCTTGATGTCAAATCAACACCAGTTATCACAATGTTAAAAACATCTCCCTGTTTCATCATCGTCTTGGAAGAGACTAAGACTTTGCCATATGTTGTGAAATGATAATTGTCATCTCCAACAAAATTGTCAATTGGAACAAAAATCTCCATTCCTTCTTTTGTTTTAAGGATAACATCTGTCTCATCAAATTCACTGACTTTTGCAACCACAGTTTTTCCCACAAAATTTCTTGCATAATCTGCCATATACAAATCATTGAGCATTTTGTGTACTTCGTCAACTTGTTCTGCTCTTTCGTTTATGTGATTTGCGTCTTGTTTCAATTCGCTTTCGATGTATTCACATTGACGCCCTTGCAAAAAGTCTAGCACAATTCGTTGATTGATAACATCTGCATATCTTCTAATGCCACTAGTAAAGTGAACATAGTCGTCCATTCCTGTCGCCATATGGGGTTTTACTTCTGTGCTGTACTCTGCTCTTTTAAGCGATTTTATAATATTTTCACTAATACTGCCAATGTTGTCGTCATATTTATACTTGTCCATTATTTTGTTGACTGAACTAGCAAAATTATCTAATGGCAAATTGATGTTATATAGCGAACTTAATGTTTCTTGCAATTGTATTAGGCTCTTTTCTTCTGGTTCGTCATGCACCCTAAAAATGCCTGGAAGATTATTTCTTATTAAGAAATCAGCTACGACATTGTTGCCAGTTAGTGCATAGGCTTCTATCATTTTGCAAGAGTCATATCTTTCTCGTATTTTCATAGATGACACGTGTCCTTGCTCATCCATTTTGAACGAAAATTCGTCTTGCGAAATAAAATTAATCATACCATTTTTATTCAATTCTTTCCACAAAGCACCTGTTGCCATATCATCAAACACTATTGCTTCGTCTTTGTTTTGTGGATGTAATTTTACTTTTTGGCTTTTTGCCTGCAAAATCATTTTCTTTATATCATAATATTGGCCGTTTTCTTTTAGTTCTTTGAGTCTTGCAGAAATGTCTGGATAAGAATATTTGCCTTTGCTCTCAATCAATCCCAAAACAACCTTGTCGTCCCCGACTTTTCGTCCTGTCCTAAAATCGATTTTTCTAATTAATGAAAAAACAATTCTTTTGCCGTCTTGGAGTAGAGAAAATTCGTTATTTGTAAGTTCTTTGTCTATCATTGGTTTACTGCCTGAACAAGGAAAATATGTTGTTTCGCCTTTGTCTAGTGCAGACAAATCAATATTCGAATTTTTTTGTACAAAAAGTGGAATGTTTGTAATGTGCGATATTGTGACAAAATTGCAATCACTGTCGATATAAGAATAAACTGCGTCATCCAAATCTTGTGCATTGTCAGGGTCTATTGTGTGACTGAACAAATTTGTAAAATCATAAATTTTGTTGTTCCTATCTGGCTCGCTCCACACGCTATCGTCAAACGGAACAGCCTTTTCTTGATATTCTTTTAGTAGTCTTTTATATTCTTCTTGTATTTTTTTGATTTCTTTTGACGTGTCAAAAATATTGTATGGATTGGTATATAGATTGGCAATAAACTCTGCTTCTTTTTTGAGTTCCAAATCTTTTACTTCCAATAATTGACCCATTGGTTCTACAATGTCTTTGTCGTTACTTGACACTTTGACAACGCCAATCTTGTTGACCAAAGCATTGTTGTCTTTATCAACTAAAATTTTTTCTATTCTTATTGGCGTCAAATAATTTTGATATGGGTAAAGCACTAATTGACCAACATCATTGTATCCCACTCTACCACACACAATTTCACTATTTGGACTAAGCGCAACCAAATCGTCTGTCTTATCTTCTAGCATGGCAAACACTTGTTTGTATCTACTAACAAAATATATGCCATTTTGAGTAATTATGCTTTGTTTGCTCGAAGGCAAATAAACAAAATATGCCTCTTCATTGTTGTACACGTGATTGCTGCCTTTATCAAAAATTATCTTTGTCTTTTTGTCGCTGTCATCAACAAAGAC